>JBFKXW010000072.1:0-9601 GCA_041637915.1 Pseudomonadales bacterium
CCGAGAGGGTGCGCCGACGCTAGAGAAGGCAGGGGCGCGGCGCAATCGCCGGCTTTGCGGTCACAGGACCTTGCCGGGGTTCATGATGCCCTTGGGATCGAATGTCCTGGCGAGCGTGCGGATGGCTTTCATGCCCAGCTTGCCCTTTTCGACCGGCAGGTACGGGGCATGGTCAGCGCCCACGCCATGCTGGTGACTGATGGTGCCGCGATTGGCGACAATGGCCTCGCTGGTGGTGGTTTTCAGCTTGTGCCAACGCTCATAGGTTTCCTCATAAGTTGGCGCACAGCGGAATACGTAGGTGGTGTAAATGCTGGAACCCTGCGGGTAGACATGCGACAGGTGCGTGAAGACATGAACCTTCTCGTCAAACTCCTCCAATGCCTTGCGCAGGGTATCCTCGATGAGGTCATGCAGCGTATCCACGTTTGACCAGTCGGTCGCCGTTTCCAGCGTGTCTACCGCGTAGCCTTCCTCCCAGAGGGACTCGCGCAGGTACGGGCTGCGGAAGCGGCTGGCCGCCCACTTGCGTCCCAGTTGCTGATCGACGTACGGCGTGTGGATGGCGTCGTGTTTACCCAGCAACTTGACCATCTGCTTGTAGGCATGCCGGCACTGTGCCTTGCTGCCGGTCACGCCGAACGTCAGCATGCATTTGCCCTCGTCCACGCCGCGGGCGGACAGGTAGCGCTCCAACAGACCGATCAGTTGCTCATGGCCGGCAAGCTTGAGCTGGGTTTCCGTTTCCACGGCATTGCTGAGTCGCAGCATCGACAGGGGAATGCGGTTTTGTGCAGCTGCCTGCATCACCCGACGGGCCCGCGTCCAGTCCGGCAGGAAGGCAACGTGAAATGATTCCCGCGCCGGCAAGGGCGTCACACGCACCTTGCACTCCGTGATGATGCCCATGCGCCCTTCCGAGCCCATGAACAATTCGCGCAGATCCGTACCGGCACTGGATGCGGGGAAGGTCGGAATCTCCATCGTGCCGACCGGGGTTTCCACCCGTCCGCCAGCGAACAGGGCCTCAATGCGCCCATAGCGCAGACTCTGCTGGCCGCTGGATCGGCTCGCCACCCAGCCACCGACGGTGGACAGTTCGAAAGACTGCGGAAAGTGCCCGAGCGTGTAATCGCGCCCCCGCAACTGGGCTTCCAGATCAGGGCCCGCGGTGCCGGCACCAAAAGTGGCTATCTGGCTTTCGGTGTCGAGATCCAGCAAGCGGTTCATGCGCGCCAGGGACAGGGTCAGCACCGGGATATCGCCAGCTTCCGGATTGATATGCCCGACGACGCTGGTGCCGCCACCGTAGGGGATGACGTGGCATTTCTCTTTGACAGCAAACTTGAGCAGTTCGGCGACCTGATCACTGGTTTCCGGCTCGGCGACGCCATCGGGAAAAACACCCAGTTCACCCGATCGGGTCGCCAGCATGTCCGGCAGGGACTGGCCGCGCGCATGCCGTACCCGGATCTCCGGGCTGGTGTCGATCAGATCGTGCGCGGTCAGCCGGCTCGGAGGCACTTTTGCGACCACGTCCGCAAATGCTGCATCCTTGAGCCGCTTCGGCGGCCCGATCCGCTCTTCCAGAAAGGCCCGTCCACCCGCGGGGAGCGGGTAATTGTTGTTTTCATCGCCCCAGCCGTTCCAGCGTCGCATGCATGACTCCATCGTGCGCGAAGTGATCCCGAAGGATAGGCAGCCAGCGTTGCTGCGACAAGCTCAGGGGTCGCCCCGCAGCCAGGACAACGCCTCTTCCTCAGACCAGAACACGTTGAAGGGCAGGTTGCGGCGATCGCCCTGTGTCTTCGCGAAGCGCACGTCTGACTGTGATTTCTCGGACATGATGACGGCGATGCGCAATGAGTGCGGAATCTCGCGCATGATCTCGATGAGGTCAAAGATCGGCGCGTGGTTATGGCGTCGCGCATCCACCAGGATCTGTGTCGGCCCACCCTCCGCGACGATATCCAGCACCTTGCGTAACGCGCGCGTCATATCCAGCAGGCAGCTTTCACCCTCGAGGTGTGCCCGGATCAGGGTGCGTTGTGTATCCACTCCAATGGTGATGGGCATCGATGCACGCTTTCAGTGGGTCACTCGGTCAGTGGGTTCGCGCGTTCAGCATGCGCTCCCGGGCACCCTGCTGTCCGACCAGCGTATGCACTGCGTGCTGTGCGGGTGCTTCACACGGCGTGCCGCCGTAATACTCGATCAGACCGCGTGCCACATGCTGACTCTCGGGGCTGAAAAACAGGTCCATGCCATGTCCGGGGTGAGAGGCATAAAACAGCGCGATCTCCTCGTTCCCGGCGCGCTCGTACAGCGCCCGGAACTGCCTCACAAGGCAGTCGTGCGCGCCCTCAGCTACCTGATGCTCATCCAGAAATACACAATGCCAGCCCATGGGTTCAGTATAGGCGCAGGACACGCCAGGCCCCAGCCAGACCCGTCACGACGAGACCTGCAGAAAACCTTGCAGGGCTTCCACATCAAACGGCCAGCCCAATTCCCGCCCATCCGGCGCCCGGATCACCGGAATCCGCACGCCGTATTGCGTCAGTAGCGACGGGTCCTCCGCAATTTCGGCGCAATCCCACTGTGCACCCACATGACGGAGCATCGCCTCGGCATGTTCACAAAGGTGACAGCCTGCTGTGGTGTAGAGAGTCAATCGCTCGCTCAAGTATCTGCTTCCCCGCGACCCGCGCCCTCTCCCTTGCCGGTGACAGACGGTTGTGACTGCACAGCCTCCACCGCGACGTCCGCACCCACCGGGCTGGCGGTGGTCAGTTTGCGACGCCACAGGCCGCCGGTGCTGTAGCAGGTCCAGGCCCAGCGCAGCCACTGCAACAGGGCGGTTGCCAGCCATAGCGACCAGGCCAGCATGGTCATGCGATAGACCCACATGGGCACTGAAAACACCCAGCCAGCGGGCAACTCAGCGCCACTGAAATCCTGATACCAGCGTAATACCTGGGTGCCGGAGCCGTTGCCCACAATCTGCATATCGGGACGTGACAGCAGCCCGGCGGGGATGCTTCCCAACAGGGTTGCGACAGCGAGCACGCTGAGGAGCGCCAGACCGATCTGCATCAGATTGAAATAGTCCCGGCGCAGGTCCGCATTCAACTGCGCCCGGCGCGCCATGAGATAAAACCAGCCGATCACGAACAACGCCCCCACAATCGTATCGGTCGCCAGCATGGCAGACCCCAGCAACACCCAGTGCCAGGTTTTCAGCGGGGTGCCGCCGATGCGGCCCAGCGCAACCGAGGCCAGTATCACCACCACCAGCAAACCCCAGAAGAGCACGGCGGGGCCAATCTGCGGCCCCCCCGTGAACAGAAGCCAGCGGTTGGTGGGCATGCGCAGTTCCAGGTTCACATTCGCCGCCGGATGCACCAGATTGAGTGCAGGAGTGCTGGTCACGGTTTCCGGCGCCCCGGCCTGTTGCCAGACCACCTCTGCCTGCACCGTGCCCGGGTGCAGGGGAACGCGTACCTGGTCGCGCTGTTGCGGCAGAATCTGGGTCGCACCATCGACGCTCAGGGACTGCAGGCGGGCGCCTGCCGGGAGCCTGAATTCATAATCGCCCCCCTGGCTGCTGCGCAATTGCAGATGCAGGCGCGTTTCGCTGCTGCGCTGGCCAAGCGTGTGCACCATTCGCACCGACTCCAGTGTCCGGGTCGGTCCGGCGACAGCCCGCGGTTTGGCAACATTCAGTGTCAGCTTCTCACCCGGCCAGGGTTGCCATGCAGTGACGCCCGGGCGGCGCACACCACCCTCCAGCACCGGTGCCAGCCCGTCATGTTCCACATGCCAGCGTGTGTCTGACTCGACGCGCCAGCGCTCCACCCATTGTTCCCCGCCAGTCGACTGCACCGTGAGTGTGGGGACGGGATCGAGCACGCTCTGCCAGGCCACCACCCGCTGGCGCGGTGACAGCGCAACCCGGACCTCGCCCCCCTCCAGATGCACGTTGGGTGTGGTGATGCGTTCTCCCGGCCAGACCGGGATACCGGCATGCACCGCGCCCTGCTCCGGCGCGACGCGGACGACACGGGTGTGCAGCCGCCATTCATCGCGTAGTGTGAGTGTTCGTTCTACCCGCAGAAACGCGGGCGCCGGATCGGGCAGCAATTCCTCACGCTCTCCCTTCTGCACAGTTTCCCGCTGGATGCGTTCCAGGGACAGACCACTGCCCTGCATGCGCCCTTCGCGTACTCCGGAGACGCGCCATCCGGGTGCCTGCGCCTCCAGGGTGCGTGGGCGCAGGGGAAATTCGAGCGACAGGTTTTCCACGGAACGCACCGGGACCTGCAAGCGCAGCGCATGCACACCGGCATCCAGCAGCACATGCGGCACATTGCGTTGATCCCGCAGTATCGGAAGCGGCGCGGCCCGGTTCCCCTGGACAAGTTGCCAGTCGCTCAGGGTGATCCCCTGCCGATCCTGCGGCATGGGGACCGCCACCCGCTCTGCCGCCACCAGCGTCAGCCGGAGTTCCAATGCATCCTCCAGCAATCGCACACGCACGGCGGGCAAGTCTGCGCAGGTCGGAAGGCATTTCGCCGGCTCCAGCAGGCGCTTCCGCAGTTCCTCCAGATATTCCGGTGGCGGATACTCGCTGGCCTGTGCCGTGGACGGCAGGGTCCCGCCACCCAGCAGTGCAGCGCACAGCAGCATCGCCGCAGTGCCCATCCCACCGCCGGCACGCAGTGTCCAACGGCCACCCCGCCGCAATTCCTGCAACACGATCAGAAATCCAAGCGCGAAGAACAGCAGCACAGTGAGTACACGTTGCGCGCGCACCCATGCGGGCGGCAGGTAACGGATTCGAAGCATTTCGCCGTTTTCCAACGGACCATTCCAGGAAATGCTGATCTGGCGCCACTGCCAGGTCGGCATACCGGGGCCAGTCTGAATCAAGGCGCCCGGATCGTATCCCCGGCCAGGGTCGACTGCCTGATCCTCCAGTGCGAGCGAAGCGACGGCTCCTGCGCCCAGATAGCGCTGCGCTTTCTGGTTCATCGTCCGGACGCGGCTTTCTGCCGGCGCATTCGGAGCCTGTTCGATCTGGTCAACCGATACCGGCTCGCTGTGAGCGGCATCGGCTGCCGCCTGCACCACCTGCCAGGGACGCTCCAGTTGCGGGTAGATTGCCTTCCGAATCTCATCGACCGCCCAGGGCAAGGCAATGATCAGCAGGGCAAGCAGGCTGAGATTGCGATAGAACACCAGCAACGAGCGAACCCGGCTCTCGGGGATCAGTCGCAACAGCGCGATCACCCCGGCCAGGTTGAGCCAGATGAAAAGTGGCGCGCCGTGTTGGTGATAGGCCAGCACAACCCCCGCGAGTGCCAGTGCACCCATTCCCAGGTTGTACAGGCGCGCAAACGCAGCGCCAATGATCAGCACCAGAAAGATATCCCACAGGCTCCAACGTGAGATCCAGGTGGGATGCGCGCGATCGGCGCCTTCCACACTGAAAACCTCCCATCCGGGCGGTACCTGCAGGGTCGCCTGCGCACTGCGAAAACCAGCATTCCAGCCACCGGCGGACAGGTCATCCGCCCGCACTGCACGGCTCACGGTCAGCAGATCCAGCTTGCCCTGGCGCAGTTCCAGCCCGGCCGGACCGGACTCCTGCATCTGCGTGATGAGTTGCGGCGCGCCGTTCAACTCCGCACGGCCCAGCGCATACCCTGCCGCCATGGTGAGCCGGCGATCCCGGTTGAGCGTTCCGCTCAGCCGGTCCTCCACGGTGTAACCGGAGCCGTCAAAATCAAGCAGCAGGCGCCGTTTCAGCGCCACCTCATCCGGTGCGGGGTCACTGTCCCCCCGGTGCAGTTCCTGCAGCGTCAGGCTGGTTTCGCCGTTCATCAGGTACGCCGGCAATTGCTTCCAGGGTGCCGGCATGGCCGTTTGCTGCGGGTCGATACCGGCCGCTCCGCTCACTTCCACGCTGCGCAAATGACGCTGTGCCTCAAAGGACCAGACCTCCTCTGCCGGCCAGCCGCCGCTACCGGCTTCCAGCCGGAAGGTTTCTGCGTCACTGACCTGCCGGCTGAGCAGACTGAGTGGCCACTGGCCGGCCCGAACCTGCACACGGAGGGATCCATCGGGCTCCACCCGCGCCGGGATCGGACTTTCCAGGTGTTGCGGCACAAAACCGTCCAGCAGCACAGGACCCATACGCAACTCACGATCCGTGCCGGACACCTGCAATACGATCTGGGTCTCCAGGGTTCGCGGAATGCCATCGACCAGCTTGCGAAATACACGGACCGAGTGGGTGTCACGCGCAGCCGACGATGGGGACTGCTTCGCCTTGCGTCCGAGCCAGAGTCGCCCGCGTTCGTCCAGTTCCGGGCGCTGCACGTTCTTCCCATGCAGTTGCAGACGTACCTGGAGAATCCCGTCCGGCAGTTGCAGGAACTCCGGCGCTCGCTGCCAGGTCAGGTTTCCGCGCACTTCGTGTTTTCCGGCACCCAACCGGAGCACCGGTCGGCCCTGTCGTTCCACGACCCTGGCCGGTGCGGCGTTGACCTGCACAGACTGCGGCCAGTTCCCGGCATCCCCCGGTAGCTGGATTTCCTGTTCCGCAAACAGCTCCCATTGCTGCACGAAGTCGGCGTTGCCCTTCTCCACGTTCAGCACCAGCGGCCCGGGCCATGTGCAAAAACGCTGATCGGACTGCCGATACAGGAATGGGCAGGACTGTGCCTCGTGGCCATGCAGCACCCAGTCGGTCCAGGCACGCAGTGGCGCGGGGATTTCTGTGGCGGCAACCCCGGTGGAAATCAATAAGGCGAGTTGAACAAGAACAATCCGGGTCCGGTGCAGAATGCGGGTGCGACGCATGAAGCAGTTCCTTGTGCGGGCTGGTGCTGGCAGGGTGAACGCGCCAGAAACTGATTCTGGGTTAAATCTGCGCATGCGCCAACCTTGCATCCCGAACCCCGCGGGAAGGATGACACCGGAGAGGAAAATCGGGCCGCTGCCCGGTTTGGTTGAAGGCGGGCATTCGCGCGGATGTGGCAGCGCTGCTGCGAGCTTTTGGACTACGCGCTGTCTGCTGCGTTCTCGCGTTGCCAGTCCGCAATCAGCGAGCGGTTGTCCTTCTGCCAGGGGTGGAATCCACGTCGGCAGTAACGCCAGACCACGCCGGGAACCTTCAGCATGGGGGCAGGCCGCACCCAGAGATAGCGCAACGCCCGTAACCAGCCGCGCCAGTCCCGACCGCCACCATCGGCCCGCACCAGCATGACGTGGAAGACGAAGACATGCAGCCAGAATTCAATGGTGACCATCCACATCAGGCGGGTACGCTTCCACCAGGCACTCCAGGTGTCCCCGTAGGCCGCTCTGTAGACATCGAAGGCGACTGCCTTGTGTTCGGTTTCCTCCATGGCATGCCAGCGCCAGAGAGCCCTGGCACGAGGGTCTGCGTCACCCAACAGGCGTGGATCCGTCAGCAACTGGTCCGCCATCTCTGCTGTGTAGTGCTCCAGCGCCATGGTCATGGCCAGTTGTGCCTGATCAGAGAACATGCGCCGGGCCAGATCGGTATTGCGCTTCACATGGCCGCGAATCCGGTCTGCCGGCAGACCAGCCCTCTTGATCTTCTCGTTCCAGGCGTCGTGCTCACGCCCGTGCATGGCTTCCTGGCCGATGAAACCGCGCACGTCCGCAAGCAACTGCGGGTCCTCGATGGCCGCCCGGTGCGCGCGGACAGATTCGATAAAGAACCGCTCCCCCTCCGGGAACGTCAGGGAAAGCGCATTGAAAAAATGTGCGACGTGGGGCCCTTCCGGGTGCCAGTGCCGGATATCCAGGCCATCGAGGTCGAAATGGAGGTCCCTGCGGGTCACGGATTCCCGTGATTCGGCCTCCAGGGAAGGGCCAGGCGGTGCAGAATCAGGCATACTTGCAGAGTCCGGATTTGTCTTACATTATTTAATGTAACACCGTTCATACGTACGTCAACCAGGAACGATCACGTGGCAGCAAACGCAACCCTGCGGGAACCGGAAGGCAAGCCCGAGTGGACCATTGAAGAGCTTTCCCTGAAAACCGGCATTACCACGCGCAACATCCGCGCCTACCAGAGCCGGGGCCTCCTCCCCCCGCCGAGCATGGACGGTCCGGGCCGCGTCGGATTGTACGGCAGCGACCACCTGGCCCGCCTGCGGCTCATCAATCGCATGCAGGAGCGTGGTTTCTCACTGGCCGGCATTGCCGACCTGCTGGCGGCACTGGAAGAAGGCAAAACGCTGGAGCAGGTGCTCGGCATTGAAAGCGCGGTTGCGGACGACGACGGTGACGACGCGATCCATGTCAGCCGCGATGAATTGCTGGCGATGATCCCGAAAGGGCTGAATTTTGAGGATGTCGAGGTGGCACTGCGCAACAGTGGGTTGCTGATCCGCGAAGGGAACGGCTACCTGCTGCCATTCCCCTCCCTCGTCAGCCTGGCCGCCATGGCGGCCCCTGCGGGGGTTCCGTGGACCGTGCTGCTGGAGGAGTTCAGCACGTTGCAGAAAGAAGTCAGCGGCATGGCGCAGCGTTTTGTAAACGTGTACTGGCATCACGTCTGGAAACCATATGCAGAAGCGGGCATGCCCCGTGAGAAACTCACCGAAGTGGCTGCAACCCTGCGTGCCCTGCGCACCGGCGTGGTGGAAGTGGTACCGCCACTGCTACGTGCGGCCATGAAAGAAGAAATCGACGCAGTGGCACAACGCCAGATGCCAGAACCGGACGACGCGTCGGGCTGAACCAGCCGCACGCGCTTCCTCATTGAATCAAATCGTCAGAGGTTGCGCACCTGACCCGGTGTTTTCCCGCGTAAGAACAGCTTGCGCAGCAACGATCCGTACAGGACGGGCAGCAAGCGCTGGATCAGGTCGATGACTTTTGCGTCGTTGCCGATCAGCACGCGCCGCCGACCCCGAATCACGCCATCCACGATGATGGAGGCAGCCTGCTCCGGTGACGTCTTGGCAAGCGCTTCGAACTTGGCAATGGATGCCTCGCGACTGTTTCCCTCCGAATCCTCATAGAAACGGCAATTTCGCATGATCGCCGTGCGGATTCCGCCTGGATGTACGCTAATCGCCTGCACGTGCGGCGCTTCGTCCTCCAGTTCAAGCCGTAGTGCTTCCGTGAAACCACGCACCGCGAACTTGGAAGCGTTGTACGCGGCCTGATGCGGAAAGCCGATCAGGCCGAACAGGCTGGAGATATTTACAATCCAGCCTGCATCCATTTTCTTCAGGGTCGGCAGGAAGGCTTTGGTACCGTAGATCACGCCCCAGAAATTGATGCCCATGAGCCATTCGAAATCTTCATAAGAAGACTTTTCGGCATTCTGCACAAACGACACCCCGGCGTTGTTGACCACGATGTGGACTGCCTCAAAATGCGCCTTCACTTCTTCAGCAAACCGGTACACTGCCTCTCGCTTGCTGACATCCAGCAGCCAGGTGCGATGAGGTGTACGGAGTTCCTCGGACAGTTTCGTCAGTCCGCCTTCATCAACGTCCGCCAACGCAAGCCGACAACCATGCTCGGCAAACTGCAACGCCAGTGCACG
>JBFKXW010000073.1:0-9462 GCA_041637915.1 Pseudomonadales bacterium
CAGGGCGCAATGAATTGGCAGTCGGGCTCATTCATGCCGGGAGCGTGTGCGCGATTACAGCGAGCATGTTGCTCAGCCGCTTAGTTCCATCCACCCGTACCACGCAAAGAACAACAGTGCGGTAGTGAGCACGACCACACCAGGCCAACGATTGCGGAACTGCGCACCGACCCAGTCAGCGCGGCCGTTCATCACCAGCAGTGCGAGCGCCAGCAGCGGTATGAAAGCCGCGCCGGCGATGGCGTAGAGCTGTTGAATCTCCCTGAAACTGAAAAATAGTCCGGCGGCCGGAACGGTGGCGATTGTGCACAGGTATGCGCGATACGGACGCGATGTGGTGTCGACAACGTTGTCGATCGCAGCTGTGGTGAATCGCTGTTGCAGGAGTCTCCAGGTATCAGCAAACAGGTAGGGCACCGCCTGCCACACGCCGAGCAGGCTACTGAAAATGGCCGCCCATGCGCCAAACAAAAATGCCCATCTCCCAGTTTCACCGAGCGGGCCCGCGAGCCGGTCCGAGAGCGTCACCAGCAGTGCCGAACCCTTCCCCTCCACCGAGACCGTGCTGCCGATGATCACCATGGCGATGCCGAACAGGGCAGTCATGGTGTAGGCGATTCCCAGGTCCACGCGGCATACACCAAGATCGTTCTGTCCGGTGCGACCACGTTCCCGAATCCAGTATCCGTAGCAAAGTACGGTGACCGTGCCGCCGATACCGCCCATCAGCGCCACGGTCCAGCGCAGATTCCCGCCATGCAGCGTAGAAAGATCAGGGACGAAGAGCCCGCGCATCACTTCGGCTGTGCCCGGCCACAGGAGCACTGCAGTGACGAGCACAATGACGAACATGACACCGATGCAGATGCTCATCACCTTTTCAAAGAGCCGAAAGCCGCCGTACAGCACGAGTGCAAGACCGATCGCACTGTGTGCCATGCCGAACACCCGCTTGGCAGTGACCGCGTCTTCGAAGACCGGCCACATTGCATGAAACGTTGCGCCGCAGGCGCTCATCAGCGCCGCGCCGACAAAGAAACTCCAGGCAAGCAGGTAGGGCAGGAAAACCAGTGCCACAAGGAGGCCGAACCGATCCACTGCACCTTCGAGCAAGGTATTTCCGGTGGCGAGTTGCCAGCGTGCGAGCCCTTCGGTTATCGCGAACTTGAGCAGGGCGCCAAACAGCACCGCCCACAGCACGGCGACGCCGACTTCCGTGCCGGTGAATGCGCCGGTGGCAAGATCGCCTGCGCCCACACCTGTGGCGGCGACCAGTATGCCCGGGCCAATGACAGCAAGCAGACCGGTGCGTCGGTTCACGGGTGTCGGTTGCGGGGAAAGGGTCGGCGCGTTCATTGCAGATGCCTGACTCAAGCCATGCCTGGCGGTGCAGCAGTCCGGCATTCTAAGACGCGCGACTGCATCTCACCAGCACGGCTCATAATACAAAGCGGCGGTGAAACCAAAGCGGCAATGAAACCAAACATCCTTGCCTTCGATCAGAGGCGCTTCGGGTGGGAAGCGGGCAAGTCGCAGCTGCCTGGATTCTGAGAAACAGTTACCGCTGCTTCTTTTTGGGCGTGCCGGGACTGGGCCGGTCCCACGGCGTGCCAAAGAACAGTTTCAGGCCATACAGTCCGGTGGCCGGACGGTACTGGTTGGGAAGCGGCATGACAAACTCTTCATCGAGGCCGGCCGGAATGATCTGCGCGTTGTCCAGCCAGGTGCTGAGGCCGGTGTTGGCGGTTCGATCGCGTACGGCCTGTTTTGCATCGTCATCAAGCTCCTGCCATGCCTTCAGCAGGTTTTCACGGCAGGCAACCCGATAGTGAATGACCCGCACGTTGGGATAGCGCACACCCTTGACCATGCTGTCGAAGCGCGTATCCCCGGCTTCCCAGTGCCGGGCGTTTGCATCGAGATAGGGCAGATATTCCTGGGCGATGTCTTCAAACAGCGGTCGCCAGGCCGGGTCAGAAAAATCATCCATCTGGTTTCCGGTCATTCTGGAGGCACGCGCATTCCACATGCGCGCCACCCACTCGTACACGGCTGGGGCAGTTTCCAGCATGATCTTTGCCGGGTACGGGTCCAGCGCATAATGCCGGAACATCGAACCCATGAATCCGATGTCGATAATGGTCGGGCGGTCCCCGAGCAAAAAGGGGCGGTCCTGGAGCAGGTTGGAGAGTTCCTGCAGGGTGCGATGATAGTTGCCTTCCACGTGCGCACGGTTTGATGACCGGATGCCATCGCCATGCAGGAAAACAAAGTACTGACGCCAGCGCATGAACCAGCCCAACAGGAATGCGGGGTGGGGTGTGCCGCGCGCAAACTCTTCCCCGATATGGTGACGGCGTAACTGGTGCGAATCGCGGAACTGCCAGCGGTAGTACATGGCCGGGCGCCACATCCACTCATCGGCATAATCCTCGATCAGGAGCGCGAGAAATCGTTCTGCCGGATTCTCCGGATACACCGGGTGGCCCGGAAACTGCTGATCCAGGTACTGAATCATCGGTGTCGTGTCTTTCAGCCAGCTACCATCGGGGCACTGCATGGCCGGCATTTTCATCACACCGGTGGCCGGCAGAATGACGTCCCTGAGTATGCCGCCATTGAGTTCAACGCGCTCGTGCGGGATCTCCTTGTAGCGCAGGTAGGACTCCAGCTTTCCGCTGAAATAAGATACGTGCGAAACGTAGGCCTTGTGATTCACGCTCATGCGCTGGCTTTTCCTGGCGGCAGGTTATTGCCAGGCTCACCAGGGCAGCCAGTGGTCGATGCGGATCTCCTGGCTGCCCGCGGGCAGGCTCACGGCGGTGCCGTCTTTCCCCACCGTCAGCGGCCCGTCATACACGTCGCTGACTCCCTTGAGAAAAATGCGCTCCATGGGTTTGACGGGGAGTGCGGGAACGATGTGGTAATAGAGCAGGTGACCGACCTTGGCATCCCGGGCGATTTCGGCGACCTCCACAGGACTGGCGTGGTAGTCGAGGATGTCGTCAAAAATGGTGACCAGCCGGTGCTGTCCGGCTTCTTCTGCGGCGCTGCGCATGACCATGACCAGATGCGGGGCGAGCGCCTCGTGAATCAGCAGGTCGACGCCTTGCGCGAATTTCTGCAGGTTCGCAGATTTGTCCGTATCACCACTGATCAACAGCGAGCGACCCTTGTACTCGACGCGGTAGCCGACGGCCGGTTCGATCGGATCATGGGGCACGCGGAAGGCGCTGACCGTGACGCCATCACGCTCAAACACCCTGATCAGTTCATCATCGTTCGGGCTCCTGAAGGGGACGGCGAGCGAGCCGGCCCCTGCGGGTGGAATGACTTCCTCACCATGGTGCGCGACGCGATATCCGAAGTCGAGTCCGTACGCCAGGTTGAACCCGAGGACCACGGTTTCCACGCCTTGCGCACCATGCACCGGGAGGGGGGCCGCGCGGGCACCTGCTGCCCAGTTGAGCAGGGAGAGTTCGCCTAGCCCGTCGATATGGTCTGAGTGGAAGTGGGTCAGAAATACCCGTTGCACCTTGCCCAGTGGAATGCCGCTGGGGCCGATATTTCCCGCCGCACCGGAGCCGATGTCAAACACGAAGACCTGCTTGCCGGCGACCACCAGCGTGCAGGGGCCGGCACGTTTGGGGTCGGGCATGGGGGAGCCGGCGCCACAAAGCATGACATGCAGCCCGTCCGGCAGATTGTCCAGCCGTTCGCCCTTCATGCTGGACGAGGCGATCTTGTGCATCTGGGACAGGATGATTTGTTCGCCAAAAATCCAAAAGCCGATCGCGCCCCCGGCTGCCACAATCAACACTGCGATCAAGAGCTTCTTCATGCCGGGGGTCCTCGTGTGCAATTTGACGGTTGATGTATGAAGGTAGATCAACTGATCCGGGTGGCAATCCGTGCCTACGCAATGGCGCGGCCGGATGGCACCAGGTAAATGACTGCGCGCACCAGCGGGTGAATGCCCAGGTACGCCTCGCAATGGGTTCGAAGCGGAACCGGACGGTACAGCAGGCAGATCTCCGGCTGCAAGATGCCGTGACGAGAGGGTGGGTCAGGGCGTCACTTGCGTTGCAGGCCTGTGCGTTTCCACAGCAGGTATACCGCCGGCAACAGGACCAGCGTCAGGATCAGCGTTGAAATCATTCCGCCGACCATCGGCGCGGCGATGCGCTGCATGACCTCGGAGCCGGTGCCACTGCCCAACATGATCGGCAACAGGCCGGCGACGGTGCTGGCGAACGTCATGAAGATGGGTCTCACGCGTCGTTCTGCACCTTCGATAATGGCCGTGCGTGCATCCTCATCATTTGCAACCCGGCCTGCATGACGGAGAGATTCTTCCTGATCGCGGAAGGCACGCTTCAGGTATGTGAGCATCAGCACGCCGATTTCAATCGCCACGCCCGCGAGTGCAATGAAACCGACGCCGATCGCGATGGAGAGGTCGTAGTCCAACAGGTACACCAGCCAGAGCCCGCCAACGACCGAGAACGGTAGTGTGCCCAGAATCATCAGCACTTCGGTCAGGTTGCGGAAATTCAGGTAGAGCAGGATCAGAATGATCAGCACGGTCACCGGCACGACCAGCGTCAGCCGCTCTTTTGCACGCACCAGGTATTCATACTGACCGGACCAATGGAGTGAATATCCGGGTGGAAGATCGAGGTTTTCTGCAACGAAGCCCTGTGCGGAGGCGACATAGGAGCCCAGGTCGATGTGCTCGATGTCCACGAAGGTCCAGCCGCTCAATCGCGCGTTCTCGCTTTTGATCACGGGCGGTCCGTCGGTCACACGAATTTTCGCAATGTCACCGAGAGCGATGCGCTCGCCACCCGGCGTCACGATCGGCAGCCAGCGTAGTTGTTCCGGCGAGTCCCGAAAGGCTTGCGGGTAGCGCAGGTTGACCGGGTAGCGTTCAAGCCCCTCCACGGTCTCGGTGACTGTCATCCCCCCCACTGCCGTGCGCACGACCAGCTGCACTTCATCCATGTTGAGACCAAAGCGCGCCGCTTTCTCCCGATCCGGCTCGATCAGCAGATAGCGACCGCCAGCCACCCGTTCTGAATACACCGATGCGGTGCCGGGCAGGCCGGGTAGCAGCGACTCCAGTTCGCGGCCGATGCGTTCGATGACCTGCAGGTCCGGGCCGTTCACCTTGATGCCCACCGGGGTTTTGATGCCGGTTGCCAGCATATCGATGCGGTTGCGGATCGGCATGACCCACAGGTTGGTGATGCCCGGGAACTGGATTGCGGCATCCAGTTCCGCGCGCAGTTTCTCCGGTGTCATGCCCGGGCGCCACTCCGCGCGCGGTTTCAGGCGCACCGTGGTCTCAATCATGGTGAGGGGGGCGGGGTCCGTGGCAGTCTCGGCCCGGCCGACCTTCCCGAAAACGGTTTCCACTTCCGGCACCGCGCGGATCAGCTTGTCGGTTTGCTGTAGCAATTGTCGCGCCTTGCCAATGGAGATTCCCGGATAGGCACTGGGCATGTAAAGGAGGTCTCCCTCGTCCAATGGTGGCATGAACTCTGAACCCAACTGGGTTGCAGGCCAGAAACCCAGGAAGAGGACAATGAGTCCCAGTGCCACCACGGTGCGCGGATAGTGCACAACGGTTCGGATTACCGGCCGGTACCCTGCGCGCACCAGGCGGTTGAGCGGGTTACGCGCTTCCGGTGTGATGCGGCCGCGGACAAGATACCCGACCAGAACCGGCACCAGCGTAATGGCCAGCATCGCGCTGGCGGCCATGGCGTAGGTCTTGGTGTACGCCAGCGGAGAGAACAGGCGACCTTCCTGCGCCTCGAGCGTGAAGATCGGCAGAAAACTCAGCGTGATGATGAGCAGTGAAAAGAACAGCGGCGGGCCGACCTCTACACTGGCGCGGGTAATTACCTGCCAATGGGGTTCTTTGCGGTGCGTATTCTCTTCGAGGTGCCGGTGGACGTTTTCGATCATGACGATGGCGCCGTCCACCATGGCGCCGATGGCGATGGCGATCCCCCCGAGCGACATGATGTTGGCGTTCAAACCCTGCATGTGCATGATGATGAACGCAGTCAGGATGCCGACGGGGAGGCTCAGCACGATCACCAGCGCGGATCGAAAATGGAACAGGAACGCGATGCAGATGAGTGAAACGACCAGGAACTCCTCGAACAATTTCTCGTACAGATTGCGCACCGCGCGCAGGATCAGGTCCGAGCGGTCATAGGTTTCAATAATCTCCACGCCATCCGGGAGAGAACCGCGCAGCAGATCGAGTTTTTCACGGACTCCCCGTATGGTTTTTTCTGCATTCTCACCGTAGCGCATGACAACCACGCCACCGACGACTTCCCCTTCGCCGTTCAATTCGGCAATGCCTCGGCGCAACTGCGGCCCCACGCGGACTTCCGCTACCTGTTCCATCAGCAGCGGCGTGCCCTTCTCGTTCAAGCCCAGCGGTACTTTGCGGATGTCTTCGATGGATTGCAGATAACCGGTGGCGCGCACCATGTACTCGGCTTCGGCCATTTCAATGACCGAGCCACCTGCTTCCTGGTTGGCACGGCGCAGGGCGGTACGCACATGCTGGAGCGGAATGCCATAGGCACGCAGCTTGTCCGGATGCACGATCACCTGGTACTGGCGCACCATGCCTCCAATTGGTGCGACTTCCGCCACGCCGGGAACCGTTTGCAGTTCGTAGCGCAGGAACCAGTCCTGAATCGATCGCAGCTGCGCGAGATCGTGTTGACCGCTGCGGTCTGCCAGTGCATACATGTAAACCCAGCCTACACCGGTGGCGTCCGGTCCCAGTTCCGGTCGTGCACCGTCGGGTAAGCGGCTGCCGACCTGACTCAGATACTCCAGGACCCGCGCGCGGGCCCAGTAGAGATCCGTCCCGTCCTCAAAAATGACATACACAAAGGAATCGCCGAAAAAGGAGAATCCGCGCACGGTTTGCGCGCCGGGCACAGACAGCATGGCGGTCGTCAGCGGATAGGTGACCTGGTCCTGTATGAGCTGCGGTGCCTGCCCGGGATAACTGGTCTTGATGATGACCTGCACATCGGACAGGTCGGGTATCGCATCAATGGGTGTATTGCGCACTGCCTGTATGCCGCCAACGAGGAGCAGCAGCGTGGCGACCAGAATGAGGAAACGATTTCCGATCGACCAATGTATCAGGGCACTGATCACGGCTGCATCTCCATCGGATGGGCTTCGTGTTCCATTCCGGTGTGCATGTCAGCAGCGGGTGCATTCTGAACCCGTGGGCGTTCGCCGTCCTCCGCGGTGGTCATGCGCGTGAATTCCGCAGAAAGGCTGGACTCCGAATCGATGAGGAACTGTGCCGAGGTGACAATCCGGTCGCCTTCGTGCAACCCACCGAGTATTTCTGTCCACTCGCCTGATTCACGCCCGGTGCGAACCTGCACGGAAAGAAACCGGCCTTCGCCCAGGGCACATACGACACGCTGCATCGTTCCGGTACGGATCACAGCTTCTCGCGGCACCACGAGGGCAGGCTCTCCGGTCTGTCCCGCGATACGTACGTTGGCGTACATGTTCGGACGTAATGCCTCGTCGGGATTGGGCACGCGGATTCGCACACGAAGGGTGCGCGATTCTGCGTTCAGCACCGGATACAGGTAATCGACCTCGCCCGACCAGACTCTGCCGGGCCAGGCATCGAGCCGGATCTCCACGGCATCGCCGGGTTGAACCCAGCTGCTTTGTTGCTCGAATACCTCGGCGGTGATCCAGACCGTGTCGAGCTGGCCGATCGACATCACCTCCGTTTCGGGTTTTACGAACATGCCGTGGCGAACCATCAGTTGGCTGACATAACCATCCCGGTGGGCGCGAATGGGTACGGTCCGGCTGACTTGCCCGGCACGCTCGACCATGCGCACTTGTGCCGGATTCAGACCCAGCGATTCCAGCTTGCGACGAGCGGCCCGGATCAGGGCCGATTCCCCATTTTCCAGCGCCAGCAGGAGTTCTTCCTGCGCATTCACGATGTTTGGCGAGTACAGCTCGAAGAGCACCTGGCCATCCCGGACAGGATCGCCGGTACTGGTCACGCCCAGGCGTTCGATCCACCCTGATACACGGAGGTGCACATGATGGAGACGGTCCTCGTCATAGCCAACGTAGCCGACCGTGCGCACGTCCTGCGCCAGAATCCGGCGCTCCACGCGCGCCGTTCGCACGCCCAGGCTGCTTTCCACGGCTGCAGAGATCAGGACGGTTCCAGGGGCATCCTCCTGTGCTGTTTCTTCCTCGTAAACGGGGACGAGGTCCATGCCCATGGGGGATTTTCCGGGTTGGTCGCGGCGGAAGTTGGGATCCATGGGTGCGACCCAGTACAGTGGTTTGCGCTCGGTGATTTCAGTTTCTGCTGCGGGTTCCTCGGACCTGTCGACCCAATGACGCACCCCCAGGCCGGCAAAGAACGCAACCGCCAGGGCGAGAAACACAGACAATGACTTATTCATGCGCGGTCTCCGGTGGGCGCCCGGCAGGTGCGAGCGGTTTGCCAGACAGGTAGGCAAGTTGTGTTCGCCACCGGTCCCTCTCGTGCTGCAGGTCCAGCAGTTCGAACCGTACCGCTTGCAGCGCCAGTCGTGCGCGCAGCAATGCCTCGAATGAACCGTGGTTGGATCGGTATGCGCGCAACGCGGAATCTGCCTGCATCTGCGCCTGCGGGAGAATGTTGTCCGCGTACCCCTGGAGCCGCCGCTCCAGACCGACCCCCTGCGCATGGGCGCGGGCCTGCTCTTCCTGCAATTGGATCAGTATTTCCCGCTCGCGGTCTTTGGCCGCGAGCAGTTCAGACTGGCGTGCGGAAAGTGTGGCGTCCTGTCTCCTGTCGGGGAACAGGGGCAGGGAGACCATGATCATGGCGCTGGCGAAATCGGGGCGCCGGCTGCCGTCCGGGTTGTTGCCGTCCCGCGCGCCGTAGGCCAGATCCACACCCCAGGAGGCGCCGTATGCCTCCTGCGCCTGGGCGACCCGGGACGCGGCAGCGGCCACTTCCTCCTGTGCGGCACGGAGCCGGGGGTGTTGCCGGATACCGGGTTGCACCGCCGACCATTCCCTGTCGGTCAACCAGGCATGCTGGTCGCGATCTCCCAAGGGCAAACCGGACACGTCCCAGCCGACCCAACGACCCAGCGAACTGATCGCCGTGTCGATGCGTCGGCGTTCTTCGGTGATGCGGTCGCGCAGGCGGCTGTGCGCCAGCTTCACCGCGAGAAAGTCTGCTTGCGTCGCTGTGCCGGACTCCAGACGGAACCGGATTGCCTGCTGAAGGTTTTTGTACTCCGTCGATTCCTCTTCCAACAGGCTGTAGCGGCGTTCCGCATAGTGGCGCTCCAGCCACGCGAGGGTTGTACGTTGTTGCACCTCCAGCAGTCGGTCTGCCTGCAGGGCGTGGAGGGCATTCTCGTCGTGGTC
>JBFKXW010000074.1:0-9408 GCA_041637915.1 Pseudomonadales bacterium
TCGAGGGGACGCAGGGCATTGGTGTTCTGCTGGCCGAGACCGTGCAGTCGGCTGAGGCCATCATCGAGTTGCTGCAAAGCCAGAAACAGAACGTCCTGGTGCAGAAGTTCGTGGCCGAGAGCAAGGGCAAGGACATCCGCGCCATCGTGGTGGGGGACCGGGTCGTGGCCGCGATGCGGCGGGTGGCGCAGGGTCAGGAGTTCCGCAGTAACGTACATCGCGGTGGCATCGCCGAGCCGGTGGAACTGGATGAAACCTATCGGGAAACCGCCGTGCGCGCAGCGCAGATCATGGGCCTGCAGGTGGCCGGTGTGGATATGCTGGAGGGCAAGGACGGGCCACAGATCATGGAGGTCAATTCCTCGCCGGGCCTGGAGGGCATCGAGACCGCAACACAGCTGGATGTCGCCGGTGCGGTGGTTGAGTACATCGCCGCACAGGTGGATTTTCCCGAGATCGACGTCCGCCAGCGTCTGACGGTCAGCAGGGGCTACGGTGTCAGCGAGATTTACGTCCCCGAAGGATCCGAGATGATCGGCAGCACCATCCGGGATCATTTTCCGTCCGAGAAGGACATCAACGTGCTTACCCTGTACCGGGGCAAGAAGGTGATCCCCAATCCTCGCTACGAACGCACGCTGGAACCGGAGGATAAACTGCTTTGCTTCGGCAAACTCGAATCCATGCGTTCCATGGTGCCGGCCAAGGCGCGACGGCAACGCAAGCCGAAGGTACGCCAGCTGGAGAGCGATGTGTCCACCAGTGTGTCAGACGGCGCTGCGACCGAGGCATAACGGTGTGGGGCGCAGCCAGAAAAAATAAAGCAGCCGGACTGCGTCGGTTGCTTTTTGAACAGTGATATAATCGCGCGCCCTGACGAACCCCCTGGCTGAATCCATGTCTGCGATCCCCGTGCCCCGGGCACGCACTGCGCTGTTCGATTATCCCAAGTACTGGGCGGAATGCTTTGGTACCGCGCCCTTCCTGCCGACCAGTCGCGCCGAAATGGACGCGCTGGGCTGGGATTCCTGCGACGTGATCATCGTGACCGGCGATGCCTATGTCGATCATCCGTCCTTTGGCATGGCGATCATCGGCCGGCTGCTGGAAGACCAGGGATTTCGCGTTGGAATCGTCGCCCAGCCCGCGTGGGATTCCAAGGACGCTTTCGAAGCGCTGGGCCGCCCGAATCTTTTCTTCGGCGTGGCGGCGGGCAACATGGACTCCATGATCAACCGCTACACGGCCGATCGTAAGCCGCGCTCTGATGATGCCTACACCCCGGGTGGCGTCGGCGGTCGACGGCCGGATCGCTGTTCCCTCGTGTATGCGCAGCGCTGCAAGGAGGCTTGGCCGGATGTGCCGGTCATCCTGGGAGGCATTGAGGCCTCCCTGCGGCGGATCGCCCATTACGACTACTGGCAGGACAAGGTCCGTCGCTCCATTCTGGTGGATGCGACCGCGGACATGCTCCTCTATGGCAATGCAGAACGGGCGGTCGTCGAGGTGGCGCAACGCCTCGCGCAGGGTGAGCCTATCGCCGCTATCACCGACATCCGGGGAACCGCCTTCCTGCGTCAGGACACGCCGGCAGGCTGGATGGAAATTGACTCCACCCGCATTGACCGGCCTGGACGGATTGATGCCATCGTCAATCCGTACGTCAATCCGCGCGAGATGGACAGCTGCGAGCGTGAACGCAGGAACAACCCGCTGGCAGGCGTGCAGTACAACGAGCGGGGCGAGCAGATCATTCAGCTGCGCCCGTCCAGGCTGGAGCGTGCCGTCAGCGTCATCCGGCTTCCGTCTTTCGAGAAGGTCGTCAACGACGCGGCGCTGTACGCGCATGCCAACCGCGTTCTGCACCTGGAGACCAACCCGGGCAATGCCCGTGCACTGGTGCAGAAGCATGGGGACTTTGACGTCTGGCTCAATCCACCGCCGATCCCGCTGACCACCGCAGAAATGGATTACGTTTTCGCGCTCCCCTACGCACGGGTCCCCCACCCGCGCTATGGAGGCGAGAAAATTCCCGCCTACGAGATGATCCGCTTTTCCGTGAACATCATGCGCGGCTGTTTCGGCGGTTGTACGTTCTGCTCCATCACCGAACACGAGGGGCGCATCATCCAGAACCGGTCGGAAGAGTCCATCCTCGGCGAGATCGAGCAGATCCGGGACCGGGTACCGGGGTTTACGGGGGTAATATCCGACCTGGGTGGGCCGACCGCCAACATGTATCGCATTGCCTGCAAATCGCCGGAGATCGAGGCGGCTTGCCGGAAGCCGAGCTGTGTGTATCCGGGTATCTGCCCCAATCTCAACACCGATCACTCCGCGCTGACGAAACTGTATCGGGAAGCACGGGCACTGCCCGGTGTGAAGAAGGTCCTCATCGGATCCGGCCTGCGCTATGACCTGGCGGTGAAGGATCCGGAGTATGTACGCGAACTGGTCACCCATCACGTCGGCGGATACCTGAAGATCGCGCCGGAGCACTCGGAAAACGGTCCACTATCCAAGATGATGAAGCCGGGGATGGGTGCCTATGACGAATTCAAGGAGATGTTCGAGAAGTTCTCGAAGCAGGCCGGTAAAGAGCAGTACCTGATCCCATACTTCATCGCCGCGCACCCCGGTACCACGGATGAGGATATGCTCAATCTGGCTCTCTGGCTGAAACAGCATGGATTTCGTGCCGACCAGGTGCAGGCGTTCTATCCATCGCCCATGGCGACGGCCACCGCCATGTATCACACCGGCAAGAACCCACTGCGCCGCGTGCGCTACAAGAGCGAGTCCGTGGAAACCGTCAAGGACCCGGAACAGCGGAAGCTGCACAAGGCCTTCCTGCGCTATCACGATCCGCGAAATTGGCCGTTGCTGCGTGAAGCCCTGCAGCGCATGGGGCGCGCGGAGCTGATTGGCAGCGCAGAGAACCAGCTGATTCCGGCGCACCAGCCCACCGATGAGCGGGAGTACCGCGCGCCGCGCCGGAAGAATTCCGCGCAGGCCCATGGCCGCCGCAAGGCGGGCCGCAAATTGCTCACCCAGCATACCGGGTTGCCCCCGCGCACCACCCGCTGAGCCGGCTGCCCCCGCCGCTGCATGCACCGGTCGGGCAACCTGCCCGGGGCAGGGCTGCGTTCGCACATTGGCGTCGATTTGTTCTATTCTGGTCATCCCCAAGCCAGTGGAGCGTGCCAAATCGTGAAAAAAGTTATCAGTGTCACCCTCGGTTCCTCGGCCGGAGACTTTGAATTCAAGACCCAGTTCCTGGGTCAGAATTTCCATGTGCAGCGTCTGGGCGCAGACGGCGACGACGGCAAGGCCTGGGAGTTGCTGCGTCGCGCGCAATCCGAGGCGGACGTGGTCGGCCTGGGGGCGACCGGTGACGATTACCAGGTCGGATCCCGCACCATCGTCAATCGGGACACGCAGCGTCTGAAGAACGTGGTAACCCGTGTGCCGGTGACCACCGGCGCCACGCTGCGCCGCATCCTGCAGGTACGGGCGGTGCGCCACGTCCAGAAAGAACTCGTGAATTACTTCAACAACAATCTGACGCTGTTCCTGTCTGGTATGCGCAACTATGAAATGGCGCAGGCGATGTCCGATTACACGCGCAACCTGAAGTTCGCCGACGCGATTCTGCAGACCGGGGCGCCGACGCTGCTGACCTCGCTGGAGCAACTGGAACTTTTCGCGCAGGGTAACCGGCTGGCGACCAGCCTGGCGCCCATGCGCATGATTGGCAAGCTGCTGCCGAATCGCCCCAACCGGGTGCAACGGCAGGCGCTTGACAAGGCCCTGCGCAAGTCTCACACCATCGTCGGCACCTTCGGCGAGATTCAGGGACTGGGCACTCCGGAGAACCTGGACGGCAAAACGCTGATTACCTCTGCGGTGGATGATGAACGGCTGGCGTTCTTCCGCGACTGCAAAGTGAATCTGGTCGTGGACGTGTCTCCCAAGCTTTTCGACCAGGTGGTCGGCCTCAACACGCTGCAGGCCATGATTCTGGCTGCGCTGGAGACCACCACCGAAGAACTTTCTGATGACGACATCCTCGAGATCCTGGATGAACTGAAGGTGAAGCCGCGACTGCTGCATCCCACCGGCACGTTCCGCAATATCCGCCGTTTCGCATTTGTCGTGCATCCGCTCAGTCAGGAAGCCATCAAGATGGGGCTGCCGATTCCGAAGAGCACGCCGAAACCGGTCATGAACCAGGTCGAGAAACTGGCGGCCTACACTCCGCCACGGGTGTACTCGCGCATGGAGAACATCATTTCTCCGACCGGTGCGGAAGCGGAAGGCTGGCTGATCGGTGTGGGCGGTACGCCCAAGGAAATGCTTTCCCACAACCCGGAGTTCACCTATCGTCGTCTGCTCGCCGCCGCAAAAATGGCTGAACGGATGGGGGCGCAGATCCTCGGACTTGGCGCCTTCACCAAGGTGGTCGGGGATGCCGGCGTCACGGTGGCGCGGCGTGCGGACATTCCGGTGACCACGGGTAACAGCTACTCCGCCTCCGGCGCACTGTGGGCAGCCGCTGACGCGATGCGGCGCATGGGTCTTGTGAAAGTGGGCAAGGAAGGCAAGGTGGCCGCCAAGACCATGGTGGTGGGTGCATCCGGCTCGATTGGTTCGGTGAGTGCGCGTTTGCTGGCGATGGCCTTCGATGAAGTGTACCTGGCCGGGCGCAGTTTGAAGAAACTGGAGTCGCTGAAGGCTTCCATCCTGAAAGAAACGCCGGATGCCAAAGTCATTGCAACGGTGGATTACGAGGACTTTCTGGCCGACATGGACATGATCGTGACGTCCACCTCGGGCGCCGGCAAGAAGATTCTGGATATTACGCGGGTCAAGCCGGGCTGTGTCATCACCGATGTCGCCCGACCCCTCGACCTGCCGGCCTCTGAGGTTGCCAAGCGCCCGGACGTGCTGGTCATCGAATCCGGGGAGATCGAACTGCCGTCGGAAGTGCGCATGAAAAGTATCGAGCTGCCGCCGAATGTGATCTACGCCTGCCTCGCCGAGACAGTGGTGCTGGCACTTGAAGGTCGCTTCGAAGTCTTCACCATCGGCCGCGATACTGAGTGGAAAAAGGTCAAGGAGATCTACAAGCTGGGCCTGAAGCACGGCATGAAGCTGGCGGCCATTTCCGGGGTCAATGGTGTGTATACCGATGAGGATATCGCCGAGGTGGTGAAACTGGCCAAGGCAGCGCGGAAGACCTGGAAGGCGCCGGCACGTTCCGAAAACGCAGCCTGACGACGGGGTCTGAGCCGGCGCAGGGCATGCAGAACATGCTCTGCCCGGCTTTCTGCGTGTGTTCCTGTGCGCTCCGCATCGGCCCGGACGCTTTTCATCGAGAGGTTGGGGCAGTAGAGTGCGCGGCCGACAGGTAAGCAGGCAGTCGTTTTGGCAGACCGCGACACCGAACATCCTGATGTAAAACCCGGCCGGATTCGCAGACTCCGGAACCGGATTCCGGCTGCATCGGTCCGCGTGCCGCTGCCGGCTGGCATGGGTGTGGTGCTGAAGGGCTCGCAGGGCGCGGACACCGGCATGCCCACCTCGCTGGCCAATGTGTTGCTGTCCTACCTGGCTGCAGCAAATACCACCACGCTTTATCTGGAGCAGAAGGTTTCGATGCTGGCGCGTGCCCTGCCCGGGGATGAGCAGGAGAATACGCGCCGGCTACGCCCGCTGGCCCGGCTGGCGGCGCTTCCGCAACGGACTGCAACCCGACTGCTGCTGCCGCCCCTGCAATCGCGCCTGCCGAACCCGTCAGAACTCGTGCGGTTACCGGTTCGCATCGGACGGCAGCAGGTGGCCCGCGCCGGCAGTTACGTCTCCGGTCGATTCCGCGGGGCCCCGGACCCGGTGCCGGAAAGCAGTTCCCATGTCGCGCTGTTGCTGTCGCTGGCGCGCACCCCGGTCATGGTTGTCGTGGCGGGCAGTCTCTATTCAGTCAGCAGGACGGCCTACACCGTCCACGGCGTAGCGGAGCGGCTGCGCCTGGTGGTTTGGCGTCGTCTCTGAAGCCTGCACCCCTCGATCCTCAAACGGCAGCCGGCGCGTCCTGCATCCCCTGCATTCGGAACAAAGCGCTCGGGCGGTGGCAGCCGCCCGCAGCGCCCATGTGTTTTCAGGTTCTGTTCATCCGCACCGCTGTATAAAGCGGCTCCGTTGACTGTAGGCCCCTGCCACAGGACGGTCGATCGCATCTGCTTTTGGCCGGTCCGGGCAGCAACTGGGAAACAACTGAAAGGAGTGAAGACAATGGCTTTGAATCGATCCCTGAAACTGGCGATCGCGACCGGCAGCATTGCGGTGCTGGCAGGTTGTGGTGCCATGGATGCCGAGGATACCGGCGATAGCCCGGTCGCTTCCGCAACACAAACTTCTGCAGCCGCTGAAACCACCGGGTATCAGAATGATGCCTCCCGCAACGTACAGGTACTGATGCAGGCGGATGCCTTGAAGCAGCCGGCGCAATCGGTGATTCATTTTGAATTCGATCAGGCCATTGTGCCGCGGGAATCACTGAACGCACTGCGCGCGCATGCAGAGTACATGCAGAAAAAAGAGCTTCGGGAGGTCCGGCTCGCCGGGCATGCCGATGAGCGTGGCACGCGTGAATACAACATGGCACTCGGTGAAGCACGCGCCAAGGCCGTGCGGGATTTTCTCGTTGCCTACGGGGTGAATCAGGATCTGCTGGTCACCGTCAGTTACGGTGAGGAGAAACCGGTCGTTACGGGCAGTGGCGAGCAGTCCTGGGCGCAGAATCGTCGTGTGGAGGTACTCTACCGGTAGATGCGCTGACGACGGGTCGCCCCACGGCGGGCGACCCTATGCCCTGTCGGGGTGTGCCGCGTGTCGCATCCGGCCTGCCGGTTCTGTTGCCGATCTGCCGGTGCTGAACTGGTATGCTGCGTGGCTGGCAATGACCGGACACCACCATGTACTCGCCCAGACTGACCCACCTCCTGTTTGGCCTCGCCACGTTCGTGCTGGTTAACACCAGTCAACTGGCCCGCGCCGAAGACCGAATCGAGCGCCTGCTGGAGATTTCCGGCGCCGAAGAGGCGATCGAACGTTTCCCGGAGCATGTCAAGGCCGGCATCCGCAGCGACCTGCGAACGCGCGCCGGCGTAGATCCGGAACTCGTCTACGAACTCGAGCGCAGTGCAGACCGTTCAATCCGGCCGGATATCATCATGGCGGAAATCCGCAGGGAGCTCCGCGCGCAACTTTCGGATGCGGATCTGGACCAGCTGCTGAGCTGGTACGAATCAGAGGTTGGGCAGCGCATCCTCGAGGCAGAAAAACGCATCGACACACCAGAGGGCCAGGAAAAAATGCAGCGTATGGCCCGCACCCTGCTGGGCAATACCACCCGGGTGCAGACCGTGCGGCGTCTGGATCACCTCAGCGGCACATCAGCGGCTGCAGTCGAGGTGCAACGGTCCCTCGCAACCGCGATTGTGGCTGCGGTGGAGCTGGTGGCAAAGCCGGACCAGGCGCCGGACCTGGCACGCATCCGTGCAGAACTGAGCCGGCGCGAACAGGAAGTCAGGTCAGGCATTCAGCAGGCAGTGACGGTGACCTTCCTGTATGCCTATCTGACCGTCGATGATGACGCGCTCGCGGCGTATGAAGCGTTTCAGCAGACACCGGCTGCGCAACGCTACCGGAATGCCGGCATTGCCGGCATGCAGGCCGGGCTGGAGCGGGTGACCTCTGACTGGACCCAGGAACTCGCGGCACTGTTCCGGCGCCGGACGGAGCAGGGGCCGAGGCTGTAGCCGGCCACCGAAAGCCGAAGCGCTGCAGTCGCGTGCGGAAACGGGGTACTCTGGAAGGGAGTCCGTTGATGGAGTGCCCCGGGTCATGAAGTCGTTTGTCCTCTTTCTGTTGAGTGCCTGCCTGCTGACGAGTGGCGCTGTGCTGGCCGATCTGCGTGCTGGCCTGAGCGCCTATCAGCGGGGTGATTACGTTACAGCCCGCGCTGCATTTGAGGCTGGCGCCCGTTCCGGTGACCCGGAATCGCAGTACATGCTCGGCCAGATGTACGCGCAGGGGCGCGGCACGCTGCAAAACTACGTCGAGGCACACCGCTGGTACAACCTGGCTGCCGCGCGCGGTTATGGCGAAGCGGTGCAGGCTCGTGACGCGCTGGAGCGCCGCATGACGCCGACGCAGATTGCCGAGGCGCAACGACTCGCGGGGGCATACCAAACGGCACCCCAGGCACCTTCAGGCCCGACCCGGGCCACCGTGCAGGCGATCCAGTCTGAATTGAACCGGCTCGGCTACAGCGTGGGCAGCCCGGATGGCGTGGCGGGCACCAGAACCAGCGCAGCGATTCGCAGTTTCGAGCGCAGCAACGGGTTGCCGGAGACCGGCCGGCCCAGTGATGCGCTGCTGCTGCGGCTGCGTCAGTCCACCCGCAACCTGCCGTCGCAAGCGCAGGTCGCAACCGGTTCGTCCGCGGCCGATGACAGTGCGGCACTGATTGCGGAACTGGAACGGGTGATCGATGAGGGGGAGCGCAAACGCGAGGCACAGCCAGCATTTCTCCAGCGGCTGCGTGCCGCGCTCCGTCAGCATGCCTGGCCCTGGAAGCGCCTGGTTTTTTCCGATGATTTCAAGGACGGTGATTTCACGCGCGATGTGCTCTGGGAAGTCGCCAGTGGCCGCTATCAGGTGGGCTATCGACAGGGGCTGACTTCCCGGGTGCAGGCATCGGCCGCCGCACAGGGCGATCAGGAGATCGGCAAGGTCTTGCTGAAGGCAATCATCAATGAAGTGGCCGGTGGTGCGGCCGGTGGTTCGGGCGGCCCGGCCGAGATCTTCACCACGCAGTCGATCGGAGGCGCGTTCCTGGTTCAGGCGGAGCTGGCGGCCGCCGGCGATGCATCGAGTTGGGAGTTGGGGGTGTATCAGGGCAATGCCCGCCAAACGGGCTATCGGCTCGTGCAGCATGATGGGTCACTACAGCTGGTGCGCAGCAACCGGCGCGGCAGCTCGGTCATCGAAATGACCCGCCAGGTGAACCTCTCCGACGGCGCATCCCACGCGCTGCAGTGGTCGCGCGATGCGGAGGGCAACATGCAGGTCCAGGTGGACGGCAACGTGTTGTTGAATGCGCGGGACCGTGGCGTCAGCGGTGATTTTGATGGCGTTGTGCTGGTGAACCATGCCGGCGAGGTATTTCTGCGTGCGATCACCGTGATGGACGCCCGCTAGCGGCGGTCCCGCGCGGGCAGCGCCCTGAACCAGACGTCGCAGCTTGTTTGCGATGCGGCGCAGCGTGCTGATCCGTGGCGCCAGCGGCTTTGCCAAATCCCCAGCACAGGCAGGACGCCGGGATCAGCAGGGTGGCGATCAGCA
>JBFKXW010000075.1:0-9292 GCA_041637915.1 Pseudomonadales bacterium
ATGCCCTGGGCGGCGGCTTCCATTGGCCAGATTCACCGGGCCAGGCTCCAGGATGGCCGCGAGGTGGTGTTCAAGATCCAGTATCCCGGGATCGACCGGGTGATCGAGGCGGACATGCGCAACCTGCGTGGCACGCTGAAATTCGTTTTCTCCCTGCTGACGGAGATGGACACCGGGCCGGTCTGGGAAGAACTCAATGAGCGGCTGCTGGAGGAACTGGATTACGAGCAGGAAGCACGGAATCTGCAGGAGGCTGCTGAGCTACTTGCCGATGAACCGGATATTCAGGTGCCGGTCGTGGTGCCGGAACTGAGCAGTCGCCATGTCCTGTGCATGGAATTTGTGGATTGTCTGCGGCCGGAGCAGGCCTGTGGCGAGGAAAGCACGCAGGCGCAGCGGAACCGCTGGGCGGCGGCGTTGTTCCGGTTTGTGATGCTTGGTCTGCTGCACTGGCGCAATCTGCATGCAGACCCCAACCTCGCCAATTTCGGGTTCCTGCCCGCGGGCGGACTGGTGGTGTTCGACTTTGGCTGTATGAAGCGCCTGCCCCACCCACTGGCAGCGTGCTACGTGCGTCTTGCCACAGCGGTGCTGGATAATAACCTGCCGCGCGCGCAGAAAATATTGCAGGAGATGGGTGTGCACCGGCTGGACGGCGGCCCCATGCCCCTGTCGATGCTGGAAGATTTTGCCGCAGTGATCCGGCGGCCTTTTACGGACGATTTGTACCGGTTTGGTTCCGAGCCGGACCTGTACCGTCGACTCCAGCAGGCGGCATTGAACAACTTTGAACATTCGCGACGCATGACCTTTCCGCAGGACGTCATTTTCGTGGATCGGACCCTGGGTGGGCACTTCGGCAACCTGTTCCGCCTGCAGGCTGAGGGCGCCTGGCGGGATTGGTTGCGTACGGAACTGGAATTGGCTGCGCAGAATGCCTGAACCCGAACTTGGGTTTTGATGTTCTAACGCTATAATTTTCTTATTTCTCCGCGGTAGTCAGGGCCGCCCCCCCCACTGGCTCTGAATGGGTCACGAGGAGCTCGCTTGTTTTCTGGTCTGAACCTGCAGCGCAAGTTACAACTTCTGCTGGGTGCACCGCTCGCGGCAGCTGCTCTGTTCGCGCTCATGCATCTGGTGCAGCAATGGCAGATCTACCAGCAGGCCTCGGCAGTCGACGAGCTGGTCGCCGCCGCGCTGAAAATTGATCAAACCCGCAGTAATCTGGCGGAGGAAGTGGGCCTGTCCACCGCCGTGATCAACCGGGGTGGCAATCTGTTTGCTGAACCGCTGCGGGAGCGCCGCAAGCAGGTCGACATTGGGTTCCAGCAGGTGGCTGAGCTGGCGGAGAGCGACACCTTTGGTGGCTCCTACCAGGATCTTGAGTCGCAGATCCGTGAACTGGCGGAGAGTTACCAGCGGCTTTTGCAGCTGCGTCGTGAAGTGGATCAGCGACGGTCGCTGCAGTTGCAGGAAGAATTTTCAGTATTGCTCAAGCATGCGGACCGCACGCTGGCAGCGATCGCGCGAAGATTTCGCGATCCACGGACCCGTGCCCTGACGCGCGGGCTGCTTCTGCTGCTGGAGGCGCGCGAGTATGCAAGCAACCTGCGCAGAAGCGGCATGCGGGTGCTGTTGTCACACGAGATCACCCAGGAACAATCTCTGCGATTCTCCGTCGATGCGAATGCACTGGACGCCGAACTCCAGCGGTTTTTCGTGCAGGAGGATATCGATCTGCGCTTTCAGAGCGCACTGCGTGCCGGGCTGGCCTCCGCGAAAACCGATGTACTGAGCGGGTTGGAACAAAATATTTTCTATCACTCCCGCAAGCAGCAGCTCCTGAACAAGCTCAATAATCTGATCGGCTACGGCGGCTTGATCCATGATTACAAGGATTACCTCCTGAGTGGTGATGCCCGGTTCCAGGAAAGTTTTCGGCAGAAGCACGAAAAGACACTGACGATCGTGACTGAAATCCAGTCCTTGCCCGGTGCGCCGAGTCGTGACGCCAAGCTGGCGCAGGAAGTGTTGCGCGTCTTCGAGGTGTACGGAGGTAATTTTGAGCTGGTGGATACGCTGCGCACGATGGAAACACCCGCGGACCTGATCCTGACGCAGGTGCATGTGGATGACGCCAATGCACTGATCGCGCTGACCGAGTTGGGTGAGTTTTCCACTGACATTGCCGTGATGAACTGGTGGGAAAGCTCGACCCGGCGTGTCGATGCCCTGACCGAGGTCATTGGCCATATTCATGCCGAACTGCAGGAACATGCGCAGGGTGCTGCCTCCAGAAGTCTGCGTGACTTGTGGCTGAATGTGCTGTTTCTGATCGCCGTCTTCAGCTTCACGCTGTTTCTCGCGATCAGCATTTTCCGCCGAACAATCGGCGGTGTACGCGCGACGGTGGATGCCTTGCATGAGGTGGCACTGACGGGAGATCTGAAGGTGCCGCTGCCATCGTCCGGGCACGATGAGGTGGGCCAGCTGGCAGCCTCTTTGCGCCGAATCATAGGCCGTCTCAACAAGGTGGTGAAGCAGGCCGAGATCATCGGTCGAGGTGATTTCTCCCAGCAGGTGGAGGAACTGACAGATCGCGATTCGCTGGCCATTGCGTTCAATCGAATGGTCGCCAACACACGGGAGGTCATCGACAAAGCCGGACAGATCGCACGGGGTGAATATGACATCAAGATCGAAATGCGCAGTGAGGAGGACTATCTCGGTCGCGCGCTCACTGCCATGGCGAGAGGGCTGCGCGAACTGGAATCTGCGAACCAGGCGGACCGCTGGATCCGTGAGGGCCGCGCCCAGTTGGCGAAGCTGCTGAGTTCCAACGAAAACACCGAAATTCTCGCACGCAAGGCAGTGCGTTACCTGGCTACCTATGTCAGTGCACCGGCGGCCACGCTGTATCAACTGTCAGACGACCGCCTGCGCCTGCTCCATCAGTGCGGTGCCGACGAGGACGTCCGTGCGCGCGAGGAGATCGCGCTCGGCGGGGGGCTGCTCGGTCGCGCGGCGGAAGAGGGCAAGAACTTGTGCCTGGAGGATGTGCCGGCCGGATTCTTCGATCTGCAGACCTCGCTGGGCAAGGCCGCCGCCGGCGCCGTGGCGATCATTCCGCTGATCAGTGACGAATGCGTCGGCGTGATGGAGTTTGCGTTCGTGGAAAAGCCCAGTGAGGCAACGCGGGAACTGCTGGAGTCAGCTTCCAGTCTTGTTGCGGTGGCGTTGCTTCGGGCGGAAAGCCAGGCACGGCTCGCCGAACTGCTGGAGGAATCGCGCGACCAGGCCAACGAGCTCCGGGCGTCGGAGGAGGAGTTGCAGGCTCAATCGGAGGAACTTCAGGCCGCCAACGAGGAATTACGGCAGCGTTCCGACGAACTGGAGGAGCGCAACCTGGAGATCGAAACGGCGCGCAAGGAGATCGAGGAAAAGGCTCGCGAGGTGGAGCAGGCCAGCCGCTACAAGTCCGAATTCCTCGCCAACATGTCGCATGAGCTCCGTACGCCGCTGAACAGCATGCTGATTCTTTCGCAGATGCTGGCCGAAAATGAAGAGGACAACCTGACTGAAGATCAGACCGAGTCAGCCCGTATCATCAACGATGCCGGCAAGAACCTCCTGAAGCTGATCAATGAGATTCTGGATCTTTCCAAAGTGGAGGCTGGCAAGATCGAGTTCCACTTCGATGACTTCGATCTGCGGCTGTTGGCCCGCACGCTGGAAGAGCGGTACCGGCCGCTTGCGACGCAGAAGGGCCTGTCGCTCAGCATGGTTGTGGATGAGGACGTGCCGGAACGGCTTCGCTCTGATTCCATGCGGATCGAACAGGTGGTGACTAACCTGGTTTCCAACGCGTTGAAGTTTACGGAACAGGGCGCGGTGACGCTGCACATGCGCGCTGTCAAGGACGAGACGGAATTACACGCCGGGTTCGAACTGCAGCCGGGTATGATCGCAATCGATGTCGAGGATACGGGTATCGGCATTCCGTCTGACAAACTCGCAAAGGTCTTCCGTGCGTTCGAACAGGCCGATGGGTCGACGACGCGCAAATTCGGCGGCACCGGTCTGGGCCTGGCTATCTCGCGTGAAATGGCGAAATTGCTGGGTGGCGATATCCAGGTGCAAAGCAGAGTCGGCGAGGGCAGCACGTTTACCCTGTACGTGGTTCCGGCAACCGATGCGCATCCGGTGGATGTGGCAGTCGCGCCCGAGGTGGAGTCCGCTGTGCAGGCGAGCATGCCCCGCAGGGATGTGCCCGCACCCGCTGTCAAACTGCCGCGCCCGGATGACCGCAATACGATCGCCGAGGGAGAAGCCTGCGTGGTGGTGGTCGAGGACGACCCGATCTTCCTGGGCGTGCTGATGGATGTCGTACGCGAGCGTGGTTATAAGGTGGTCGCCAACCTGGATGGTCCTTCCGGCATTGAGTCGGTTCGACGTTTCCTGCCGATCGGGGTGATGCTGGATGTGAACCTGCCTCGTGCGGACGGCTGGGCAGTCATGGAGGCAATCAAATCCGACCCCGTCACGCGCCACATTCCGGTGCACTTTGTTTCGGCGGAGGATCAGTCGCTCCGCGCCAGCCGTTCCGGCGCCATTGGGTTCAGCATCAAGCCCGTTGATCGGGCCGAACTCAGGGAAGCCATGCAGGGCTTTGAGAACCTGCATCAGGATCCGGTCCGCAATATTCTGGTGATTGAAGACGATTCGGATGATCAGAAGCTGATCCGCGAGGCGCTGGCGGGGGAAGATCTGCACCTGACCTTTGTAAGGACCGCCCGTGAGGGGCTCGAAAAATTACGCACCGAGAGTTACCACTGTGTGGTACTGGATCGCAGGCTTCCGGACATGTCAGGCGAGGCATTGCTGGAGGCCGTCGTGGCGGAGGGCCTGACCCTGCCACCGGTTGTCATGCATACCGGTGGGGACATGACTGGTGAAGAGGAAGAGCGCCTGCGGCGATTCACGGATCGCATTGTGTTGAAAACAGCAGATAGTGCCTCGCGGCTACTGGACGAGGCGACACTTTTCCTGCACCACATCGCCCCGGAGGATGGCCCGGATGCGCGCCGGAAACCGTCCAGTGGCAAGGTGACCTTTCAGGGGCAGACCGTGTTACTGGTCGATGATGACATGCGCAACGTATTCGCACTGGCGCGTGTCCTGCAGTCCAAGGGCCTGAAGGTCATCAAGGCGCCGGGCGGGGAGCGGGCACTGCAAGCAATGGAAGAGCACGGCGAAGAAATCAAACTGGTGCTGATGGATATCATGATGCCGGGCATGGACGGCTACGAGGCCATGCGGCGGATCCGGCAGATGCCCAACGGCGAAGCGGTGCCGATCATTGCGCTCACGGCACTGGCGATGAAGGGCGATCGGGAAAAGTGCCTGGCGGCCGGGGCCACGGACTACCTGAGCAAGCCGGTGGATACGCCCAAGCTGGTCGCCCTGCTCGAACACCACCTGAGCAGCATGGAGAATCTTGCCCCGGCCGGGCGGTGACAGCGCAATGGATGAGACCGAAATCAAGAATATCGAGACGGATGTCTTTCTGGACGCGGTGCAGCGTCGTTTTGGGTATGACTTCAGCGGTTACGCCCGGGCATCAATCCGGCGCCGGGTCGATGCGTTACGGTCCGCGCGGGGGTTTGCACGGGTCGCGGACCTGATCCCGTGGGTGCTGCGTGAGGAGGGGGCGCTGGAGATCGTGCTGTCCTCCCTGTCGGTGCCGGTGACGGAGATGTTTCGTGACCCGGAAGTGTTTGCGCAATTGCGGGAGCAGGTGATTCCCAAGCTTGCCACCTTTCCACGCATCCGCATCTGGCAGGCGGGCAGTGCGACCGGTGAGGAGGCCTACTCACTTTCGATCCTTATGATCGAGGCCGGTCTGCATGAGCGTACGCAGATTTATGCAACCGATATCAATGATCGCGCCCTGAGCCGGGCCCGCGATGCGATCTATCCGCTGGATCGGATGAAACTGTATGCGGAGAACTACCGGCGTGCCGGGGGATCGGGCAGCTTCGCGGACTACTATACGGCACGCTACGGCGGCGGGATGTTGCGCCAGGATGTGCGCGAGAATGTTTATTTTTCCCACCACAACCTCGTTACCGACGGATCGTTCAATGAGTTTCACCTCATCGTTTGCCGGAACGTGCTGATCTACCTGGATACCAGTTTTCAGGATCGGGTGCTTCAACTGATCCGCAACAGCCTCACCGACGGAGGCTATCTCTGTCTGGGCACCAAGGAGTCCATGCGCATTACGCAACACTGCTCGGTATTCCAGGCGCTGCACCTGCCTTCCCGCATTTATCAGTACCGCCCCCGCATTGCAGGGGCACCTGTATGACAGCTGCGCAAGCTCGCCAGGAGCGCTGCGAAGCCGTGGTGATCGGTTGCTCTGCCGGCGGTCTGAATGCCTTGAAGAGCCTGCTTTCCGCCCTGCATGCGGGCTTCCCGGGTGTGGTGCTGATTACCTTTCATATCGCGCCCGGTCGCAGTCATATGCAAGAATTATTATCCGACCACTGTCGGCTCCCGATTCACGATGCGGAAGACAAACTGCCGGCGACCCCCGGTCACGTCTATCTCAGTTGTCCGGACTACCATTTACTGGTGGAAGACGATCGAACGCTTTCGCTGAACATCGATCCCAAGGTCTGTAACGTGCGACCGTCCATCGACCTGCTTTTCGAATCGGCTGCTGCGGTGTACCGGCAGCGCCTGGTCGGCGTGATTCTGACCGGCGCCAATCAGGACGGCGCGCAGGGTCTGAAGCGGGTGCGCCGGATGGGTGGTCACGCCATCGTGCAGGATCCGGTGGATGCTGAGGTGTCCACGATGCCGCAGGCAGCGATAGAAACGGCCGGTGCCGATGATATTTTGCCACTGGATCAGATCGGTGGACGTCTGAATGAGTTGTTTGAACAGTCCAGAGTGCGCGCATGAGCCATAAAGAAACGCCTGCGGTGCTGGTGGTGGACGACACCCCGGCCAACCTGCAGGTCATGCGCAGGCTGCTCAAGAATTTGGACTGCGAAGTGGTGGAAGCGTCGGACGGCAATGAGGCGCTGGCACGGTTCCTGGAGCGCGAGTACGCCCTCATCCTGCTGGATGTGCACATGCCCGAGATGGATGGCTACGAAGTCGCCAACCTGATGCAGCAAGACGCCGACTCGCCGCGCACGCCGATCATCTTTGTCACCGCCGCGTACAACGACGAGATCCATCGTGACCGCGGCTATCAAACGGGGGCAGTGGACTATCTCGCCAAGCCGATTGAGCCTTCGATCCTGATTGCCAAAGTGCGTGTATTTCTTGACCTGTACCTGGCCAAGCACGAACTCCAGCATATGAAACAGACCCTGGAGAACGTGGTGGAAATGCGCACGGCAGAGTTGAGGGCGTCGCTGCAGGTGGCGGATCGGCTGCGTGCCTCCGCGGAAAGCTCCCTTGAGAAAGCGCAGCGGGCCAGCGAGGTGCGAGCCCGGTTCCTGTCCCGTGTGAGCCATGAACTGCGCACCCCGATGAACGGCATCCTGGGGCTTCTCCAACTGATGGAGCGTGACTCCCTGAACCAGAGACAGCAGGATTGCCTGCGGGGGATCGAATCCTCCGCGAACAACCTGCTGGTGACGCTGAACGAGGTGCTTGATTTCGCACAGATCAGTACGGGCGTGGTGCAGCCGCATCCGGAGATACTGGACCTTTCCAAGTTGTTGCAGGAGGTGGCAGAGGTCATCCGGCAACTGGCCGCCGAAAAACAACTTGAATTTGAGGCTGATCTCGACGCCTGCCCGGTGGCGCTCGTGCGGGTGGATGGTGGTTTGTTACGCAGAATCCTGCTGGCGCTGGGTCACAATGCCGCCAAGTTCACTGATTCCGGGGCCATCCGGCTGCGCCCCGAGTGCACCTCCTCCGATGGCGGTGTGCGGCTTCGTATCGGGGTGCAGGATGAGGGCATCGGGATCACCGAGGAACAGCAGGCGCATATTTTCGATGGCTTCAGCCAGGTGGATGAATCCACGACCCGGAGCAACAGTGGGGTGGGGCTCGGACTGGCTGTCTCGCGAGAACTGGCCAGGGCCATTGATGCCACAATCGAGGTGGAGAGCGAGCCGGGTGTCGGCTCTACATTCTGGCTGACTTGCGAAATGGAGTCCGCAGAAGAGACTGTGCCGTCGCCGGATGAGTTCGATGCCTCGCCCGGCCAGAAGCGGCTTCGCGTGCTGGTGGCTGAGGACAACAAGGTCAATCAGCAGGTGGCCTGCGGGATGTTGCGGAAGCTGGGTGTGGATTCGGTGGTTGCCAATGACGGGCGGGAGGCGGTGGAAAGGTTTCGGCCCGGAGTCTTCGCCATGGTGCTGATGGACCTCGACATGCCAAGGATGGATGGATTCGAGGCAGCCCGCGGCATTCGCGAGATTGAGCAGCGGGCGGGTGCAGCGGGCGCGACCCAGATCATTGCATTGACTGCGAACCTGGCTGGGGAGACCCGCCAGCGGTGCCTGGATGCCGGGATGGACGATTACCTCGGCAAGCCGGTGCGACTGGAGCAGTTGCGCGATATGATGAGACACCACCAGGCATTACGGGGTAGCTGAGCGTGGAGATCGCAGTCTCTTCTCCGGTGGAGCGCGGTCTTTGCCACAGGCAGGGTGGACGGACATGATCGAAACTCCAAAACCAAAGATTCTGGTTGTCGACGACATCAAGGCCAATCTGGTCGCGATGCGGGCGATCCTGCGCAGGCAGGAAGCTGAAGTCTTTGAGGCCAGTAGTGGAAATGATGCGCTGACGCTGACGCTGGATCATGACTTTGCCCTGATTCTGCTGGACGTCCAGATGCCCGAAATGGATGGCTACGAAGTCGCCGAGATTCTTCGCATGACGGAGAAAACCGAAACCACGCCGATCATTTTCGTGACTGCATCCCACCGGGAGTTTCTGCACGAACTCAAGGGCTACGAGGTCGGGGCGGTTGACTACATCGGCAAGCCGGTGGACGAGCAGATCCTCAACTCCAAAGTCAGCTATTTCCTCGAGTTGTACCAGAGCAAGCGCACCCTGGAACTGAAAATCAATGAAGTCCGGGAGTTGAATGACCGGCTGGTGGACGAAATCCATGCCCGTGTTGATGCGGAAGAGGAACTGAAAAATACCGTACAGCGACTTCGCGATACGCAGGAGGCACTGAATCGGGACATCATGCGTCCGCTCACGGATATGCGTGCCGCTACGTTCGCCGCTTTGCGCAGCGGCTCCATCAGCG
>JBFKXW010000076.1:0-9260 GCA_041637915.1 Pseudomonadales bacterium
CGCCGCATCTCTGATGTCGAACAGATTTTTCAGGTCAGCGCGACGTACCTCTGAGTCATGAATTTCCCCGTTGTATTGCGCGTGCTCGGGCTGTTGCTGATGATCTTCAGCTTCACCATGATCCCGCCCAGCCTGGTGTCGGTGTTCTATCGAGACGGGGTGACGCAGGCGTTCATGCTGACGTTTTCGGTGACCCTGTGTGTCGGCCTGCTGGTCTGGTTTCCGGTCCACAACGTCCGGCGCGACCTGCGTACCCGGGACGGCTTCGTGGTGGTGGTGATGTTCTGGACCGTACTGGGGCTGTTCGGGGCCATCCCCCTGTACCTGGCCCACTCGGTCGGTCTCAGCGCGGTGGACGCCATCTTTGAGTCGATTTCCGGACTCACCACCACCGGCGCGACCGTAATTACCGGGATCGATGAACTGCCACGCTCCATCCTGTTTTACCGACAACAGCTGCAATGGCTGGGCGGCATGGGGATCATCGTGCTGGCGGTCGCCATCCTGCCCATGCTGGGCATCGGCGGCATGCAGCTCTACCGGGCTGAAACGCCCGGTCCAATGAAGGACAGCAAGCTGACACCCAGAATCCGCGAAACCGCCGTCTCGCTGTGGAACATCTACCTGGGCCTGACCGTGTTGTGTGCGTTCTGTTACTGGTTGGCCGGAATGAACTGGTTCGATGCGGTATCACACAGCTTCTCCACGGTCGCAATTGGTGGCTTCTCCACGCATGACGCCAGCATCGGCTACTTCCAGAACCATGCCATTGAGCTGGTCTGTATCTTTTTCATGATGGTCTGCGGGGTGAATTTTTCCCTGCATTACGTGGCCTGGAGTTCGCGCACCATCTCGCACTACCTGCGGGATCCGGAGTTTCGCTTTTACATCTTCTGCCTGACCACCGCTTCCGCAATCACCGCCACCATGCTGTTTCGTACCGGCACCTACGATGCCTCCAGCTCGGTGACCCAGGGTGTGTTTGAAGTGGTGTCTATCGCCACCACTACCGGATTCGGTACGGCGGACTTTTCTGTCTGGCCAAGCTTTCTTCCGATCATGCTGTTCCTGGGGGCCTTCGTGGGTGGTTGTGCCGGGTCCACCGGTGGCGGCATGAAAGTGATCCGTGTCCTGCTGTTGTTCAAGCAGGGACAACGCGAAATCCGTCGCCTGATTCACCCGAATGCGGTGATGCCGGTGAAAGTGGGTGGCAAGGTGGTCCCGGACCGGGTGCTGGAGTCGGTGTGGGGTTTTGTGTCGGTGTACATGTCCCTCTTCATCGCCATGACGCTGATCCTGATGGCAACCGGGCTCGATTTTGTCACTGCATTCTCAGCGGTGAGCGCCAGCATCAACAACCTCGGCCCCGGGCTTGGTGAGGTGGCTGCGCACTACGGGGATATCAACGCAACCGCCAAGTGGGTGCTGTGTTTCGCCATGCTGCTCGGGCGACTGGAGGTCTTCACCCTGCTGGTGCTGTTCTCTCCGATGTTCTGGCGTCACTGAGCCTCAGGAACGGCCGGACGGCGGCGATCGTAGACTTTCGGTAGCCCCTCCGGACGCCGTTTGAATCGCTTGTATTCCCACTGGTACTGCGCCGGCGCTTCCATCACCACCTGTTCCACCGTGCGGTTGATGGCCGCCGCTGCAGTGACCACATCCGGATCATCGTAGCCGGGCTCCATCTCACGGTAGTGAACCTCGAACCCGGCGGCATCCGGCAGTCGGATGACGTATCCGCAGATCACCGCGCAACCCGTTTCTGCCTGCATGCGCGGCACCAGCTGGCTGGTCAGTGCCGGCACACCGAAGAATGACGCCCAAACGCCACTTTTCAGGCTGGGCTCCTGATCCGGCAGAACGAATGCACAGCCGCCCTGTCGCACGGCCTCGTACAGAGATTCTACGCCGTCCCGGGTATTCGGATAGAGATCAAAGCCATGACCGAACTGGCGGCGCTGGCGAATGATGAACTGATCCAATTGTTTCAGCCCGGGTGGCTTGTAGATCGCGTGTCCATGGTAGCGCGCGGTGAACTGCTGGTTGATCATTTCCCAATTCGCCAGGTGCGGCATGACCACCACCAGTCCGCGTGAATCCGCCATGCAGCGGTCCAGCAACTCGGCATTGACCGTGCGGCGCACCAACGCCGCCGAGCGCTCCTGCGGCCACAACCAGGCGATCCCGGTTTCCATCATCGTGCAGGCCGTCTGGCGAACGCTTTCCTGCGCCAGTTCCTCGCGTTCCGTTGCGTCCATCTCCGGAAAGCACAGGGCCAGATTGATACGCGTAATCCGTGCGGTATCACTGCCGGTCTTCCACAGGATGCCCCCCAGTGCCCGGCCCAGTCGTTGCGCCATGGGGAGCGAGCAGGTGGCCAGCACCCGGATCGCACCGATGATCAGCCTGGCTTTCAGTGCGTCCAACGGGTACCTCCGGAACAAAAGCATGACGCCGAAACACGGTCTGCAACCATGCACAAAACCGTCCCCGTTCGTTGATGAACTGCTACGCTGAGGTGAGCCAGCCGGTGGCGAAGGACGGCCATGAAACAGGTTCGCTATGCGGACATCAATACGCTGATTATCGACGATCAGCCCGAAGCGCGCAGCTACACACGCGACATGTTGCGCGAATTCGGCAGCAAGCACGTCGATACCGTCTCCAACGGCGATGAAGCGCTCAACATGATGCGGGAGCAGCAGTACCAGCTGGTGCTTTCGGATTACAACCTGGGCGATGGCCGCGATGGTCAGCAGGTCCTGGAGGAGGTCCGCCACAGCGGGCTGCTGCCGCAGACAGCCGCCTACGTGATGATCACGGCGGACAGTAGCCCACAAATGGTGATGGGGGCGCTGGAATATCATCCGGATGGGTACATCATGAAGCCGTACACCCGGAGTGATCTGAAGAAACGGCTGACCCGACTGCTGGAAGCGAAAGCCATCCTGCTGCCCATCGAGGAACCACTCGCCGCGCAGGACTATCAGGAGGCACTCAGGGGCTGTGATCTGGTGGCGCGACGGCATCCGGAGCAGATGGTGGCTGCCCTGCGTCACAAGGGTGCACTCCTGCTGCTGCTGCAACGCTACGCGGATGCCGAGAAGCTGTATTCCGTTGTGCTCGATAAGCGCATGCTGCCCTGGGCACAACTGGGTCTCGGCAAAGCGCTCTACCATCAGGGTCGGCTGGATGAAGCCATCAAGGCCTTCCGTGCATTGATTGATGAAAACGCCGCTTACGTCGAGGCACGTGACTGGCTGGCGCGCATCTACCTGCAGCAGGACAAGAGCGTCGAGGCGGAACGCGAGTTGGTAGCCGCCATTGAGGTATCTCCAAAGGCCGTGAAACGACAGATGGAGCTGGCCCGCGTTGCAGAAAAGAATGATTCCTGGAGTGTCAGCGAGCAGGCGTACAAGAAATCCATCTCGCTGGGGCGGCATTCCGTATACCGCTCCCCCAACAATTATTTCGGGCTGGTTACCACGATGGAGAAAACACTGGATCAGCGCTCGCCCCGTGACAAGCGCAAGGCCGGTGATGACGCCTTGCGCCTGCTCAAGGAGGCAGACCGGATTTTTGAAGACCGCGAAGTGCGCTGTCGGGCAGCGGCAATGCGTGCCCGAACCGCACGGCTCCACGGCAAGCCGCGCGAAGCGGAAATTGCGGACCAGCGCGCGCAGGAGCTACTCGCAAAACTGGAGAATCCCCCGGAGGATCTGCGCGAACTCGTCGAGGAGGGTGCCTCTGGGCTGAGCGCAGCAGACCGCGCTGCTCAGGAAAAATGTGAAAGCCTCAACAACCAGGGTGTGGAGCTGTTCAAGAACGGTCGTACTGCGGAGGCGTATGAATTTTTTCGGGACGCCGTTGGGTCCGGCCATGCCAGCTATGCGGTGCAACTCAACACGCTGCAATCCCTACTGACCCTGGTGCAGGGAGGCCACCCGCCGGATGGCTGGCAGCAACAGGCCGAGCAGTTGCTGGCCCCGATGCGCGAAATGCCGGAGGAGGATTCTCACCGGGCCCGATTCGAGAAACTCAGCCTTATGCACGCAAAGCTGCTCAAGTCCGCCGGCTGAGAATGCCGTGACCGGTCCTGAAAGCTTACAGTCGCTGCTGATCCACAGCCTGCTCCACGACCTCAAGAACCAGGCACACCACCTGGTGGTCGGGCTGGACCAGCTCCCGGCCCCGGCCGGGAGAGAATCAGAGTGGCGACGCCTGCAGGGGGAGGCCGCAACGCTGGGTGACCAGCTCACCCACGCATTGCTCGCCATACGGCTCGACAGCCATCAACACGGCCTGCATACCGAGGCGACCAACCTGCAAAAGCTGCTGGAGGACGTCGTCGAGGACCTGCAGGCACGCCAGCCGGCAGGCTCTCCTGTACAGATTCTCTGCCACCCCTGTGCCGGAATCGTGCACTTTCTCGACGCACAACTGGTGGAGGTCACCCTACGAGCCGCAACGGACAATGCCATCCGCCACGCACGATCGCGCGTGGAACTGTCAGCGGCTGCTGAACCGGATGGACTGCACTTGATTGTGGAAGATGACGGGGCCGGCTTCCCTGTCGCCTGGTTGCGGGACACCGTAACCAGCGATACTGCCGTGGCCGAGCCGCAGGCGCGACGCACCGGTCTCGGGTTGCTGCTGGCCCGGCTGGTCGCCGAGGCGCACCGGCACGATCAACGACACGGCCAGCTCCTGCTCGGCTGTTCTGAAACGCTGGGCGGAGCCCGCTTCGAACTGCATCTGCCCTGAACAGTGGTGCACGGGGAGCACGCCGGGACGACGACTCGTATAATGCCCGCCTGCCAACAGCTGGATGGGTGCGCGGGCCGCGATGAATTTTCAGGAACTGATACTGAACCTACAGTCTTTTTGGGCATCGCGGGGCTGTACCCTGCTGCAGCCTTATGACATGGAAGTCGGCGCAGGCACGTTTCACCCGGGTACGTTTCTGCGCGCCATTGGTCCGGAACCCTGGAACTGCGCCTACGTCCAGCCAAGCCGACGCCCCACAGATGGCCGGTATGGCGAGAATCCCAATCGTTTGCAACATTACTACCAGTTTCAGGTACTGCTGAAGCCGTCCCCGCTGGAAATCCAGGACCTCTACCTGGAGTCTTTGCGGGCGCTTGGCATCGACCCACTCGTGCATGACATCCGCTTCGTGGAGGACAACTGGGAATCCCCGACCCTGGGCGCCTGGGGGCTGGGATGGGAGGTCTGGTTGAATGGCATGGAAGTCACCCAGTTCACCTATTTCCAGCAGGTCGGCGGACTGGAATGCAAGCCTGTCGCCGGAGAGATCACCTACGGGCTGGAGCGTATCGCTATGTACCTGCAGGGCGTGGAAAGCGTCTATGACTTGCGCTGGTCCGACGGCGATACCAAGGTGCTCTACGGCGATGTGTTTCAACAGAATGAGCGCGAGATGTCTGCCTACAATTTTGAGTACGCCGACGTGGAAGCACTGTTCCGTTCTTTCGATGCCAGCGAGAGTGCCTGCACCATGTTGCTCGCGCAGGGTCTTGCCATCCCTGCCTACGAGCAGGTTCTGAAGGCATCCCATCAGTTTAATCTGCTGGATGCCCGTCGTGCCATCTCGGTCACGGAACGTCAGCGCTTCATTCTGCGCGTTCGCAGCATGGCGCGTGCGGTGGCGGAGCGGTATTACGAGTCCCGCGCCGCCCTCAATTTCCCGCTTTGTCGGGAGGTGCAGTCATGAAGAGTGCGGATCTGCTGCTCGAAATTGGTACGGAAGAACTGCCACCGGGCCTGTTGCCACGACTCGCCGAGTCACTGGGCAGGAACCTGCGCGACCTGCTTGGCCAGCAGCATTTGCCCGCGACCGGCATGGAGACCTTCGCTGCACCACGCCGCATCGCTGTGTTGCTCCGCGATGTACCCCGACAACAACCGGACCGGGAAGAAACCCGGCTCGGGCCGCCGGTTGCCGCCGCGCGGGATGCCGAGGGGAATCCGACCCCTGCCGGCAGTGGCTTCGCGCGCTCCTGTGGAGTCTCTTTCGAAGACCTTCAGCAGACGGAAGACGGCAAGGGCTCGCGGCTCAGTTACACGCAACAGGTGCCGGGCAAGGCAGCAGCGGATCTGCTGCCGGAGTTGATCGCCCGGGCGGCCCACGCGCTCGAGATTCCCCGGAAAATGCGTTGGGGCAATCGGGAGGACGAATTCGTCCGGCCGGTTCACTGGCTGGTTTTGCTGCTCGGCGACGAAATCATCCCGGCGTCCCTGTGGGGCGTGCAGTCCGGTCGCGAAACCCGCGGTCATCGCTTCCATGCGCCCCAGCCATTGGCACTGCCGGAAGCCGGTTCCTACGAGGATGTGCTCACGAAGCAGGGGTACGTGCTCCCCCGTTTTGAGACCCGACGGGCAAAGATTCGAGCCGATGTCGCGCGGGCTGCCACCGATCGCGGCGGCAAGGCCGTGTTGGAAGATGCCCTGGTAGATGAGGTAACGGCGCTGGTGGAGTGGCCGGTGGTGCTGTCCGGGCAGTTTGACGAGCGCTTTCTTGCCGTGCCGCAGGAGGCGCTGATTACCACGATGTGCGCAAATCAGAAGTATTTTCCGGTGCTGGATGAAGCCGGGCAGCTGATGCAGCACTTCATTCTGGTGAGTAATCTGGAGAGCACCCAGCCGGAACTGATCGAATCCGGCAACGAGCGGGTCATCCGACCCCGATTCGCTGACGCGGAGTTCTTTTTCGCCGAAGACCGCAAGAAGCCACTCTCCTACTGGGCGCAGGGACTGGACGCACTGACCTATCAGGATCAGCTCGGCAGCGTTGCGAACCGGTGTGAACGGATCGCCGAAATCGCCGTGGCACTCTCTGCGCAGACCGGAGCAGACGCCGAGCAGGCGCGCCAGGCCGCGCGGCTGAGCAAGGCCGACCTCCTGACTCTGATGGTGCAGGAGTTTCCAAAGTTGCAGGGGACCATGGGGCGCTACTACGCCGAGCAGGAAGGGTTACCGGCGACCATAGCCGTGGCCCTCGAAGAGCACTACCTGCCGCGCTACGCGGAGGATCAGCTTCCCGCCAGTGCATTAGGGCAGACGCTTGCACTGGCGGACCGCATCGAACTCCTGGCCGGTTTTTTTGCACTCGGCAAGCAACCCACCGGTGATAAAGATCCCTATGGCCTGCGTCGCGCCGCGCTGGGTCTGGTGCGCATCCTGACGGACCAGTCGCTCAGAGTGAATCTGGTTGAACTGTTCCGGTTGGCGTGCGCACAGCTTCCGGAGGCTGTGTCTCAGCGCGCTGAGATCGAGCCAGTGGTCACCTTCGTGATGCAGCGCACTGCGGTCTGGCTACAGTCGCAAGGCATGCCTGCCGATGTCCTGCATGCGGTCTCTGCTCGCGAGCTCTCGGACATCGTGGATTTCGTCGCCCGCGTCCGCGCGATCCAGGAATTTAAATCGCTGCCAGCGGCGGCAGCGCTCTCCTCGGCCAACAAGCGGGTTGCCAACATCCTCGCCAAGAGTGGCGTGACTACTGACACGCACCAGACTTTCGACCCGGGACTTCTCCGGGAGGCGGCAGAACAGGCGCTGTACGAAGCGGTGGAACACGCACAAACGGAGATCGCGCCGTATTTGGCGAGTGCTGATTACGCACAGGTGCTGGCGCGTCTTGCCCGGTTGGAAGAGCCAGTATCGCGTTTTTTTGATGACGTGATGGTCAACTGTGAAGACGAGACACTCCGCAGCAACCGGCAACTCCTGTTGGCCCGATTGCGTCAACTGTTTCTGGATGTGGCCGACATCTCGTTGCTACAGCATGGAGAGTCTGCCTGACTGGGACCCCGGCAGCCTGCTAGGCTGTTCGAACCATGCATACGGACAACCAACTGCCCATGAACAAACTGGTGATTCTGGATCGTGATGGTGTCATCAATGAAGACTCCGATGCCTACATCAAGTCGGTCGCCGAATGGACGCCGGTGCCTGGCAGCCTGGAAGGTATCGCTAAGCTGACCGAAGCGGGTTTTCGCATCGTAGTGGCCTCCAACCAGTCCGGACTCGGGCGAGGTCTGTTCGACCAGGCGACGTTGGATGAGATCCATGCGCACATGCATGATCGCGTGGCGGATGCAGGTGGGCATCTGGAAGCGGTGTTCTATTGTCCGCACCATCCTGATGAAGGCTGCCAGTGCCGCAAGCCGCAACCCGGCTTGCTGGAACAGATAGAAAGGGAATTGGCTGTCAGTGTAGTTGGCGCTTACTTCGTTGGCGACACCCGAAAAGACCTGGAGGTGGCGCGCAGCAAGGGCGCCATTCCGATTCTGGTGCGGAGCGGAAAGGGCGAACGCACCATCGCGGCCGGAGATGACACGCTGGCCGAACGGGTCTGCGACAACCTGTTGCAAGCCGCCGAGTATTTGCTGGAACGGGAGAAATCGGGCGCCTGAGCGCCGATTCTCAGACGTCCAAGTTGGCGACCGACAGCGCGTTGCTTTCGATAAAATCCCGGCGCGGCTCCACCGCATCGCCCATCAGGGTGGTGAAGATCTGATCGGCAGCAACCGCGTCTTCCACGTTGACGCGCAACAGGCGGCGTGACTCCGGGTTCATGGTGGTTTCCCAGAGCTGCTCCGGGTTCATTTCACCCAGGCCCTTGTAGCGCTGGAAGACATGACCGCGACGCGCCTCACCCATCAACCAGTCAAATACATCCTGGAAGCCGGTCACCGGTTGCCGACGGTCACCCCGTTGCACATAGGCACCTTCTTCCAGCAGGCCACGGAATTTCTCTCCAAGCCGGGTCATATTCCGATACTCGGCTGATTCAAAGAATTCCCGGTCGAAACGGTATGCCTGGTCCATGCCATGTACCCGCTGGCTGACCTGCGGCAGGGAGATGGCGCGCTCCGCGTCCTCATGCACTGAAAAAGTGTACACCTCGGTATCCACACCGGCCGCCAGCAGACGCGATCGCATTTCATCCATCCAGCCCTGAACCTTCACGACATCGGCCAGGTCTTCCAGAGACAGGGGCGAAAGATAGGGGATCTGGGTAAGTAACTCGGTCGGATAGCGACGCGACAGCACACGAACCAGACGGTGGGTGCGGCGGTAGTCATTCAGCAACTCTTCCAGTGCCGTGGACTGGATCGGCGGCGCTTCGGGATTGATGTGCAACGCCGCGGCTTCCAGGGAAATCTGGTAGAGATAGTCCTCCAGTTCACTCTCATCCTTCAGGTAGCGTTCCTGCTTGCCTTTCTTGATCTTGAACA
>JBFKXW010000077.1:0-9187 GCA_041637915.1 Pseudomonadales bacterium
AGCGCCTGCGCCTGCAGTTCCTCCAGGGAAGCCAGCCGCCCGTTCAGGCTGCTCAGTGCATTGCGTTCCTGTGCGAGCGCTGCATCCGCTTCGCGCATGCGCTCCCGGTTGGCCGCAATCTGCTGCACGGCTTCCTGCCCACGGCGGATCTTGTCGGCCGTTTCCTGTTCCAGTTCCCGCACCCGGCTTTCCAGCGTGGCGAGCTCATCCACTGCCGCCTGCGTATCGATCCCCTCCCGCTCGCCTTCCAGACGCGCGATGCGGTCGCGGAGCTGGTCCAGCGCCTTCTCATGGTGACGAATTCTCGACTGCTCGACTTCCGCCTGCCGGCGCGGCTCTTCCGCGCGCTCTACGAAGGCGTCCCACTCAGCCTGCCAGGTGTGCATGTCCAGCTCGGCCTGCTCCAGCGTCTGCTCACTGGCACCTCGCCGCTCGACACACTGCGCCAGTTCCGGCGCCAGCGCAGTGAGGTCTCGCGCCAGCTCCGCCTGCTGCTCGGTGTCCACCTGCAGATGGGCTTCTGCCTCCCGCCGGTTGGTACCGGTTTGCTCCAAATCCTGGCGCAACTGTTCAATCCGCTGCTGCGCGTGGCGGATTTCCTGCTCCTTTTCGGAGATGGAGGACGCCGAAGCGAAGAATTCGCCCTGCAGGTGATTGGCCGCCTCGCTGGCCTCCCCGTGCCGCTCGCGATCATGCTCCAGATCGCGCTCCAGCTCCGCACGGCGGGTCTGTGCTTCCTCGCGCGCCAGTTCCTGCTCGCGCAACTGTGCGGTCAGGGCTTCCAGCTGTTTTTCCAGCGCCCTCCAGCGCAATGCCGCGACCTTGCCCTTGAGCTCGCGTTCATCCGCTTTCCAGGCCCGATACTTTTCCGCCGCCTCGGACTGACGTTTCAGCGTACGCAACTGGCGCTCAAGCTCTTCGCGGATGTCATCCAGACGATCGAGATTTTCACGCGTATGACGGATGCGGTTTTCGGTCTCCCGCCGACGCTCCTTGTACTTGGAGATCCCGGCAGCTTCCTCGAGATAGACCCGCAGTTCCTCCGGCTTCGCCTCGATGAGGCGCGAGATCATGCCCTGCTCGATGATGCTGTAGCTGCGCGGACCGAGGCCGGTGCCGAGGAATACATCGGCAATGTCCTTGCGGCGGCAACGACTGCCATTGAGGAAATACTGCGACTGACCGTCCCGCGTCACCTTGCGCTTCACGGACAGCTCGTTATAGCCCGCATATTCGCCGCCCAGTTTCCCGTCGGTATTGTCAAACAGCAGTTCCACACTGGCCTGACCGACCGGCGCACGCCCATTGCTGCCGCCAAAGATGACATCGGTCGCAGCAGCGCCACGCAGTTGTTTTGCTGAGGACTCTCCCATCACCCAGCGGACCGCATCAATCACATTGGATTTGCCGCAACCGTTCGGCCCGACGATCGCACTCAGAGGTCGCGGGAAGGGAATGGAAGTGGGGTCGACGAAGGACTTGAAACCGGCCAGTTTGATGGATTTGAGGCGCATCAGGCGTTACATCCCTGAAAAAATGGCGATACAGCCCGACCACGCAAGCTGTGCGAGGCGGGACCATCCTGCGGGTGATTGATCGATGAGAACCCCCTCCGGCGACGCGATCCATCGGGCCGCCCTATGGGAACCGTAGTCTACCGGAATTCCCCGGGATCGAACACCTTTCAGACAGCTCCGGTGACGCTTTTCAGTGCCACCCCTAGTCGCCCAGCGCTTCCAGTGCCAGATCCCGGTGATAGACACAAAAATCATGGACTGTGGACTCGATCTGGTTGGCATCCCGATGCAGCATCCCATCCAGAATCCCGCCAAAAAAGCCCAGGCTGCGGGAGAGGTCGCCGGGCCGGGCATGCAGGGCCTGATAATGAACCCGGCTGATGGCTGGGGCCAGATCCTCAAGGGTTTCCTGCATAAAGATGTTCTGTACCAGCGAGTAGCCCAGCCGAGGGAACTCCGTGCTGGCGTTGAAATAGGCCTGGGTTTGCTCGAGCAGGACGAACTCACGCATGGTGGTGAACAGATCCAGAAACGGCTCCAGGTCGTCCTCGTCCCAGACCGCAGCCACCTTGATCGCCAGGAGGGAATACATGGACTCGACCATCTCGTATAAAGAGTCCACATAATGACTGGAGAGTTCGGTCACGACGGCGCCCCGACGGGCGATGATCTCAACCAGGTGACGGCGTTCCAGAATCAGCAGGGCTTCCCGCACGGAGCCGCGGCTGACGCCCAACTCTCCCGCGATACGCAGTTCCTGCACCCGCTCGCGCGGTGCCATGTTCCCACAGATGATCTGATCGGCAAGATGCTGCGCGATGCGTTCGGAGAGACTCTCCGAAGGCTTGAAGGACATCGGCTGCAGTGCTGAGTTCATCCAGACCCGTCCAGAACGCTTCCAGTGCAAGCCGGACCAAAGAATACAGGGGCGACTGGCTTGTTCGGCATTCTGTCACAGAACTCTTCACGCAGGGAACTGTTTTGCGAATCACGAAAGACGAAGCCGGCGCCATGCCTTGATCGCGGCCCCCACTGCCTGGCCACGCCCGGCTCTTCCTGTTTCCGCGCGCCCGCAGGCTCAGGGCAACTGCCGGTCTATTGTCAGTTGCACGGACGCACCCGGTGTTTTCAGCGAAACACGCACCGGCGCGGATTCCCAATCCCCGGACTGCGGCAGTGGTTGTCCGCTGTAGGTGAGTCGGGCCTGTATCTCCACTTCGTCCCCCGCACTGGAGAGGTTCATACCCTCCATCATGGCGTGACGATCATCCAGCACCACGGACTTCGGCATTTCCGCCGGAGACAGGCGCGCCGCCGCCAGTGGCATCCTCGGGCCACTCACACGGCGCGCGAACACAAAAACAGCCGCCTGGCCGCCGGGAGCCGGACCGACGCCAGCATCCAGCGCGACCCGGACCTGAACCTGTGGCCCGGCCGTTGCTGATGCAGGCTCCTGCCCGGGCAGACCCATCTCGGCGCGCGCCCGCGCGATTCCGGACCGCAATGCGTGCTGACCGGCCGGGTCCTCCGCGCTCGCCAGCGCACGTTCCCAGTAGCGCACTGCTGCTGCGTAGTTGCCATGGTTGAACATGCCCAGCCCGAGCATTCCCAGCGCGGTCTGATTGTCCGGCTCAAGGACCAGAACGCGTCGCAGGATATCGGCCGTCTCCGGCCCAAGCACACGATTCGACGCGGCAAACCGCGCCTGCGCATACTCGGCCAACAGCCGCGCTTCGTCCGGGTTCTGATCGACCAGTGTGGCGTATGCCTGCACCGCCCCGGCATACCGCCCGAGTTCCATGCGGGATCGCGCCAGCAGGAACAACTCGGTAGTGCCACGGGCACCGGCCTCCCGTTGTTCCAGGCCTGCGACCAGGTCTTCCAGACGGCGCGCGCGTGTTCCTGCATCCGGTGCGGCAACCACCGCATCCAGGTGCCGGGCCAATTGCCAGTCCTGCGCGGCACCCAGTTGCTGGTACAGCAGCGTGGCACTGACCATGAGCGAGACCGCCAACAGTGCATAGAGCATCCAACCGGGCACGCGACTGTTGCCCGAAGCCGGAGCAACGGCCTCGCCCGCATCCAACAACAGGCTGTATTCCAGTTCCTCGCGCAGGGTCTGCGCTTCCGCATCCGCCAGGTCCCCACGGACACGTTGTGCCTCCAGTTCCTCCAGGTGCTGCCGGTGCGCGCGCAGATTCTCCGCACGGGCGCTCACCTGTGCGCGGTCGCGACGCGCCTGCGCCAGGGGCACCGCGAGCATCATCAGCGCGAAAGACAACAGCAGCCCGGCCCCGATCCAGAATGGCGTCATTTCTGCGAGTCCCGTTCCCGGGCGGCGCGCTCTTCCTCAAGCAACTGCTGAACCTGTTCGCGCTGACGCGCGTTGAGCAGGTCGCCTTGCGTATTCCTGGCGTTGCGAGCACGAAACGCGATCACAACGGCGCCGATGAGCAGGCCCAACGCCGGAACGATCCAGAGCAGCAGGTTGATCCCACGGGCACGTGGCTCGTACCGAACAAACTCGCCATAGCGCGCCACCATGTATTCCACGATCTGCTCGTTCTCTTTCCCTTCCTGCAACAACCGGACGATCTCCGCACGCAGGTCCGCAGCGACCGGTGCATTGGAGTCTGCCAGATTCTGGTTCTGACATTTCGGGCAGCGCAGCTCCCAGGTCAGTTCACGGAAGCGTTCCTGCTCCGCCTCCCCTGACAAACCGGACGCGTTCTCCGCAGCCGGCATCGCCCCACTGAAAATCAGCAACGCGAACGACAGCAGGGACTGCTGCGCGATCTGACAACATCGGCCCATCACACTCATGGCCCGGCAGCCCCGACGCCCAGCAACGGCGCCAGTTTCTCCTGCCAGACCTTTTGGTCCACCACGCCAACGTGCCGGAACCGGACAATGCCCTGCGCATCAACCACATAGGTCTCCGGCGCACCGTATACACCCAGATCCAGCCCGAGACGGCCGTGACGATCCACAATCACATGACGGTACGGGTTCTTGTACCGCTGCAGCCAGGCGCGGGCTTCCTCCGAATCGTCCTTGTAGTTGATGCCGACAATGGGGACGCCCTCCTCCTGCGCGATGCGCATCAGTTCCGGATGCTCGACGCGACAGGCTGCACACCAGGTGGCCCAGACATTCACCAGCGTCGGCTGCCCCTGCACGATGGAGGCATCGAGCATCCGGCCCTCCTCATGCAGGTCCGGCAAGGAAAATGCCGGAAACGGTTTGTCGATCAGCGCAGACGGCAGGTGCGAAGGGTCCTTTCCCAGACCACTGAACAAAAGCACACCGAGACCCAGAAAGATCGCCAGCGGCAGAATGTAAATCAGATGTCTCATGCCGCAGCCTGCCCCGTCCTGTGCTCCGCAACCTCCACCCGATCCCGGCGATAGCGTCTATCCAGGACGGCCAGCACGCCTCCCAACGACATCAAAAGGCCGCCCAGCCACAGCCATCGTACAAATGGTTTGTAGTGCACCCGCACCGCCCAGGCATCCCCTTCCAGCGGTTCACCGAGCGCCACAAAAAGATCGCGCAGAAACCCGCCGTCAATCGAGGCTTCCGTCATCACCGACTGCTGCACCGGATAGTGCCGTTTCTCCGGCCGCAGTTCATGCGCCAGATCCGAGCCGACATAGACCTGCACGATTCCCTGGTCCGCCGTAAAGTTGGGGCCTTCGTACTGACGGGTTCCCTGAAAGACAAACTGGTAGCGACCGATGACAAGTTCATCTCCCGGCGTCATGCGCACATCGCGCTCTACCGTATAGATGGTGGTCAGGACGGCTCCAGCCAGCGTCATGGCAAAACCCAGATGTCCCAGCAGCATGCCGTAGAATGCCGGCCCCAATTGCAACAGCGCGGCCACCGGCCGGTCACGGTGCGCCACCTGCCGGATGCACAGCGAAACACTGGCGGCCACGATCCAGGTCGCCAGCGCTACGGCGAGGGCGGCTCCCGCGTGAAACGCACCGCCCTGCAGGAACGGAAACAGCACGCCGGTCACCACGGCAATGATCAGGGGGGCCCGCAGCCAGCGGCGCAACAGCTCCCAGGGCGTTTTCTTCCAGCGCATGAAGGGACCCGCCGCAAGGAACAGGGCCAGCAGCCCCATGAGGGGCGCAAACAAGGCATTGAAGTACGGCGGCCCGACCGAGATCTTGTCGCCGTTGATGCTTTCGACGATCAGCGGGAACAGGGTACCGAGCAGCACGGTGATCGCGGCGACGAACAGAATGATGTTATTAATCAGCAGGAACGTCTCCCGGGACACCAGACCGAACCGGGCTACGCTCTGCACCTGCGGCGCCCGCACGGCATACAGCATCAGCGAGCCACCCACGACCAGCGCCAGCAGCACCAGGATGAACACACCCCGCTCCGGATCACTTGCGAAGGCGTGTACCGAGGTCAGCACACCGGACCGCACCAGGAAGGTTCCGAGCAGACTGAGCGAGAATGCAAAGATTGCCAGCAGGACCGTCCAGCTTTTGAACGCGCCGCGTTTCTCGGTGACCGCCAGTGAGTGCACCAGGGCCGTGCCCACCAGCCAGGGCATGAAGGACGCGTTCTCCACCGGGTCCCAGAACCACCATCCACCCCAGCCGAGCTCGTAGTACGCCCAGTAGCTGCCCAGCGCGATGCCGCCAGTCAGGAATGCCCATGCCGTGTTCGTCCACGGACGGGACCAGCGTGCCCATGCGGCGTCCAGTCGTCCGCCCAGCAAAGCGGCCACTGCGAAGGCGAAGGCCACGGAAAAACCCACGTAACCCATGTACAGGAGCGGCGGATGGAAAATCAGTCCGGGATCCTGCAGCAGCGGATTGAGATCCGCACCATCCAGCGGCGTGTCCAGCAAATTGCGCTCGAACGGATTCGAGGTGAACAGCATGAACAGCAGAAAACCGACACACACCAGGCCCATCACGCCCAACACGCGCGCCAGCACTTCCAGCGGCAATCTGCGCGCACGCAGGCTGACCGCTGCACCCCAGCCAGCCAGCATCAGCATCCACAGCAACAGGGACCCTTCATGCGCCCCCCAGATCGCGGAAAATTTGTAGATATCCGGCAGGCGGCTGTTGGAGTTGTTCGCCACGTACTGCACGGTGAAGTCGTCGGCAAGAAATGCCTGTGCGAGACATGCAAAGCTGAATGTCACGAACAATAGCTGTGCGAGCGCAGCAGGCTGCGCATACAGCATCCAGAGACGGTTTCCTCGCCATGCGCCGAGCAGCGGCACACTGCCCTGCACAATGGCCATGCAAAGCGCGAGAATCAGCGCAAATTGTCCCAGTTCAGGAATCACGACCCACCCCCACACCCGCCGGGTGCCCGGCCTTTTCGATCGCGTCCTGTACTTCCGGCGGCATATAGTTCTCGTCGTGCTTCGCAAGCACCTCTTCCGCCTGCAGGACGCCGTCCGCATCCAGCCGACCCAGGGCGATGATGCCCTGCCCCTCCCGGAACAGATCCGGCAGAATCCCGGTGAATGCCACAAGAATTTCCGCCTCGGTATCGGTCAGGGCAAACTGCACGCGCAGGCTGTCCGGATCGCGCTGCACACTCCCCGGGACCACCAGACCGCCACCCCGGATGCGCACATCCACAGGTGCCTCACCGCGGGCGATCTGCGCGGGCGTGTAAAACAGGTTGATATTCTCACTGAGCGCATACAGGGTCAGGCCCACCGCGACGCTGACGCCTGCAAGCACGAACAGCACCACCACGAGCCGCTGCCGCCGCTTTGGATGCATCAGGTTTCCTCCCCACGACGCAGACGACGCGCTTCTTCACGGAGCAACTGGCGACGTGCCTTGCGCAGCGCCAGCAGGTTCCAGGCCAGGATGGCAAAGGTCAGCCCATACGCACTCCAGACGTACCGGCCATGCCCGCCCATGTTCAGAAACTCCGCCAGACTTTCAAACTGCATCCCGTGACTCCAACTGGTTCCCAATTTCCTGGCGCGCCCATTGCTTGCGACGTTCGCGCCGCAATGCCGTGGTGCGGGTACGATGCAACACCACGAAGAAGAAGAACAGGTACAAGCCAAACACACAGGGCAGCAGCGGCAGCCACATTTCCGCGGGCATGGCAGGCTTTTCAGTCACGGTGAAGCTGGCCGGCTGATGCAACGTGTTCCACCACTCCACGGAATACTTGATGACCGGAATGTTGACCATGCCCACCACGGCCAGGATCGCACAGGCACGCGCCGCTGCCTCGGTTTCCCGGATCGCCGCACGCAGCGCGATCAGACCGATGTACAGAAACAGCAGAATCAGCACCGAGGTGAGCCGTGCGTCCCATTCCCAATAGGTGCCCCAGGTGGGCTTGCCCCAGATCGATCCGGTCAACAGCGCGATCATCGTGATCGAAGCGCCCACCGGCGCACAGGCTTCCGCGAACATATCTGCCAGGCGCACGCGCCAGACCAGCACCACCACACCGGCACTGGCCAGCATCAGGTAGGCACTCTGTGCAAGGATCGCCGCCGGGACGTGCATGTACATGATACGTACCGTGTGCCCCTGCTGATAATCCTGTGGAGCGAAGGCAAGCCCCCACACGACGCCCACACCCAGCAGCAACGCGGAAAGTCCACCCATCCATGGCAGCCAGCGCCCCGTGATGCGGTAAAACCACGGCGGGGAACCCAATTTGTGCAGCCAGTTCCACATTGCCCGTTTCTGCCTCAGGAAAGCGAAATACGCAGCGCCGCAGCGGTCGCAAACGGGGACAAGGTCACCGCCAGCGCCAGCAACGCACCCAGGATGGCCAGTTGCCCACCGTAAGGAAGCCCCTGCTGCGCGGCCATCACTGCGCCCGCACCAAACACCAATACCGGCACGAACAGGGGCAGCACCAGCAGGAACAACAACACGCCACCGCGTTGCACACCGGCCAGCAAGGCGGCACCAATCGCACCAATCAGGCTCAACAGCGGCGTACCAATCAACAGCGCCAGGAACAACGCGACCAGTGCGCGGGACTCCAGCGACAACAGGTATCCAATCAGCGGCGCACAAACCGCCAGCGGCAGCGCCACGGTGAGCCAGTGCGACAACGCCCGCCCCAGCACCAGAAAATACAGCGGATGCGGTGCAAGCAGCAGCAATTCCAGCGAACCGTCTTCGGCGTCTCCGCGAAACAGGTTATCCAGCGACAGAAGTGCCGCCAGGAGGGCCCCGACCCAGACCACACCCGGCGCAATCTGTGCCAGGCGCTCCGCATCCGGGGTCACCGCAAGCGGGAACAGCGTCGTGACCATAATCAGGAAGGCCAGCGGATTGACGATATCCTGCGGATGACGAAACGCCAGCAGCAAGTCCCGCCGCATCTGTGCAAGCAGCGCCTGTCCCAGCGCAGGCTCGACGTCTGTGTTCTGCATCAAGCCACCTGCTCGCAGGATGACTGCCCGCCCTGCAGGTTGACCAGCCCATGCAATGGCAGGCCGGGTGGCTCCTGATGGGTGCTGAAAAGAATCGCCCCGCCCTGCGCCATTTTTTCCCTGCAAAGATTCACCAACAACTCCACACCCTGTGTATCCAGTGCTGCAAAGGGCTCGTCCAGGATCCAGACGGGCGCCGGGTCCAGCAGCAATCGCGCCAGGGCCACCCGGCGTTGCTGACCCGCCGACAGTTCCAGGCAGG
>JBFKXW010000078.1:0-9063 GCA_041637915.1 Pseudomonadales bacterium
CATCCAGCGCTGCCCGGTGTTCCGAGAGGCGGGCAAGCTGGATTCGGTACTCATTGGCCTGGGCAATCACCCCGGCCTCCTCCCGCAGGACATCCGCCACATCATCCGCGTGTACGACCTGCTCACTGTAAACGTCTGAAAGCGGGTTGCCCGAATCGTCTTCATCGGGACGGTTGGCTCTCCAGGCATCAAGCACCCTGCGCCAGGTCTCGTCCCTTGTATCACGGGCCTGCGCAAGGTCCGATAACCCAGGCAACTCGCCACCGCGTTCCAGGCGGGTGATCTTTTCCAGCAGTTCGCGCTCGGCATCCCGGTTTTCATCGAGTCTTCCCTGCGCATCCCGCAGTGCAGACCCGGCCTGCTCTTTCTCGCGCGCGAAGCACCGCAGCGTGGACTCGGCGGGGACATTCAACGCCATGATTTCCTCGACGCTTCCCGTCACCCCCTGTAACAGGCTCCACTGGCCTTTCAACTCTGCTTCCGCGTCTTCCAACGCCTGCCGGAGTGCAGGCAGTGCGCTGAACTTCTCACCGGCGCCCTCGGAATCATCCAGCGCGGTACGGAGAAGATCCACGTCCTGCACGCTCAGCTTCTCAAGGCGCTCGTCGCAAGCCTTGATACCGCTATCCGCCCTGCCCAACTCGGCCTGCGCCAGCTCCAGGGCAGCCACGGCCTCATCCAGCGCCCGGGCCGTCTCGCGGATTCGGCCCTCCTGCAGCTGTTGGAGACGCAGCGTTTCGATTGCCTCGATCTCACCCTCGAAACCGATTTCCTTCATGCCCGCCCGCAGGGAACGCTCAGTCTCGCCGAGGGCTACCTGCAGGCGACTGCGTTCCCTGCACGCCTTGCGGTACAGTTCCAATTGCCCGGATAGCGCCTTGATACGCGCTTCCCGGTCCAGCACCACGGTTTCCGGCTGGCATTGCCCCAGCCGTTCCTGCAACTTGCCGATCTGATGCTCCACCAGGCGCAGCGCCTCACCTGCTGCTTCCCACTCGTCCAGTGCCGCACGGGACTCCGCGAGGAAGCCTTCCGGGAGATCGGGCACCACGGGCAACGCCGCCAGGGCCTGCTCCAGTTCCTGCAATTCGCCGTAAAGGGGCAACGCACCGGCGCACCGATCGATCCAGTCCTTGCGCCGACGTGCTTCCGCAAGTTCCTGCTCGAGTGCGGTTCTTCGGGTTTCGCGCTCTTCAATCTGCCGGAGCACCTGCTGCCAGCTTTCCGGCCGGACCTGTTGCTCCTTGCTGCGTTTCAGTGCCTCCCTGTATCCGTCGGTGGCAATGCGCAGGGAAATATCCTTCTTCGCGGAGCCCCTGAAGTAAGTCTGGGCCTCGTCGTTCATCAGGCCCAGGATGCGGTGCACCGAGGTTCCCGCCATCTGGGCGGAAAACAGCGCCTTGCCGATCTCCCCTTCTCCACGCAGCAGATCATCGGCCCCTTCCCGCAACTGCGCCGAGTTCAGGCCGAAAAGTGCATTAAAGTAGTGCTCGTCCACGTTGCCGAGGAATGAAAGCAGTACGTTGTCTGGCAGTTCCTTGTTTTCCTCGTCCAGCAACGTGTTCTTGTTGCCCTTGCGGCGCCGGAACCGCAACTCCCTGCCAGCACTCGACCGGATCGCGGCGGTGATCAGCATCTGCTTGTAATCATGCAGGAAATTGTCATCACTGCGCGGCGGGATACCATATAGCAACCCGCGTACGGCACGCAGCAGCGTGCTTTTGCCTGCTTCGTTCGGGCCGAACACCAGGTGAAAATCAGACTCGCCCGCCGGGAACTCCAGCGCATAGTCGGTGAAGTGTCCGAACCGGGGCACGCCGATGTGCAGGAATCTCATGCTTCACCCCCGTAACGCTGCAACGCATCGATGAGGAGCGTCCGTACCGCCTCCGTCAATTGTTCCCGCTGCCCGGGTTCAAGCAGGCTCCTGATATCGCCGGCGATCTCGCCGGGGAGAATCCTGAGCATCGCATCGACTTCGTCCGGCACTTCAAGTGCGCCCGCCTCTGCATTTTCGAGCGTTTCCAGCAGTGCCCGGGTCAGTTCGTCCCGCTCCGCGAGTTCAGCCAGGTCGTAGGTAGGCGTGGTTTCAACACGAATGTCCTCGATCCAAACCTGCTCTCCGGCAACAGCCAGCGCCCGGGCGATGCACTCGGCGCGCAGCCACTCCGACTCCTGGTGCAGTTCACCGTGCATCGCGGTGGCCCCTCCCAGCACGACGCGCACCGCCATCATGCGCTCACCGGTTTCCTCGTACGCGGAACGCAGTGCATCGCCGATTAAATCGACGACTGCATCTCTTGCGCTGAGCACCGAAACATCGCATCGCACTTCGGCCCAGCACACCACGTCCAGCCGCACGAAATCGCAGGCAATGACCTCGAGATTGTCGTCCACCTCCACCAACCGGCACCCACGCGCCCCGACTTCACGTGCGTGACGCCCCTGCGTATTGCCCGGAAAGACAATCCAGGGGTTCTTGTGAACGACCTGCGGTTGATGAATGTGCCCCAGCGCCCAGTACTGGTAGTCCTTCTGCACCAGATCATTGACTGAACAGGGTGCGTAGGTGTCGTGTTGGGGATTCCCGGTCAGGCTGGTATGCAGCAGGCCAATGTTGAACTTGCCGGGGATGGGATCCGGGTAGGCGGGAACCAGGTTTTCCGGGACCGCCTTGTTCGGAAATCCCTTGCCATGGATTGCGACGGGCAGAAGCTCGTGCTCCCGCGTTTCCGCCTTCCGTGTCGAGTAGTTGTGCACGTTGTCCGGCAGGGAAAGTTTCCTGGATATGGCGCTCTCCGCATCGTGATTGCCCGCAATCATGTATACCGGGATGCCCGCAGCCTGCAGCCGCGCCATCTGCCGCACGAAGAACAGGCCGGTCCCGTAGTCTTTCCAGTCCCCGTCATATATGTCGCCGGCGAGCAGGACGAAGTCCACCTCCTCCCCGATGGCGACATCGATGAGGTTCTGAAACGCGGTACGGGTGGCATGCCTGAGCGCCTCCACCGGAGCACCCTCGTAAGCGTCCAGGCCCCGCAGGGGGCTGTCGATGTGCGTGTCGGCGGCGTGAAGGAACTTAAACACTTGCTGCCTTTTCAGGTGTGCTCTTCTGGATTCGGCGGCCAGGCGCTCAGGATACAATGACCATCCAGACTGCGGAATTTACCACCTGAACCAGCCCACCACAGGATAGGGGGAATCTCCCCAGGCCTCGCCTGAACTGTTCATCACCCGACGGAGCTGTTGCGGTTGATACGCTGCTTCCCGGAGCAACAGGACCGCCACACGGGCCCGCCGCACTCACTTGTCCAGCAAATCATCCACCACTTCCATCTCGAGCAGTTCATCGTCCTCGTCGGAACCACCGCCACCGCCGCCCGGGCCATCACCGCCCCCGCCACCGGAGAAAATGCCGTATAGCACCGCTGCGATCACCAGCCACCAGAACCAGCTCATGGATCAGCACCCTCGCCAGGCCGGCCGACAACAGATTATCAAGAGCACCCTGATCATGTTCATCATAAGCCGCTCCGGGGTATCCCTGCCCCGGAGCCGGCCTTCCCCTGCGTCAACCAATCCGGCCTGAACCACGCAGCAACTGCCGCCGCCGCTTCGGCGCCGCGATCCCGTGTTCCTCCGCAGAGCCGGATTCGTGCTCGACCTGCTCACTGGGAAACGCGCACAGGTGCACCACGCGATCCCTGTGCACCAGCGCCGCGCCCTCGATGCGACGGTTCGCGAAGCGGACATCCTCGCCCAGCCCCACGCCCGGATGCCGGTTCTGCCGCACGTCGAGCAGTGCGTGCACGAGATCATCCACGCCCTGCACCTCGCCGCTGGTTCCGCGCGCGCCACGGTCCATATCATCCAGCGCGTAGCTGCGCACCAGCTTGGGCAGGCAGTGCGACAAAGCGTGATGCGTGTCGAACAGGTCCAGGCCGGCGAATGCGCCACGGATGAAGAAGGCTGCACCGGTCTGGTCCTGCTGCGGGCGCAGCGCCTGGACGTACTTGTCCAGCGGCACCCGGTGACGCTCGTAGATGGCCTCCGCCGCGCCGGTTGGGGAACGGCTCTCCATGCGCGCCGACTTGGCGGCAATGTCGTCCCAGACTTCGCCCTGGTCGCTGAAACGCTCGCCGCTGGCAGCCAGCCGGGCGCTCACGCGCCGCAGCTTCTTGCTGCGCAGTTCGGAGAACAGGACCCGGTCCGAGACCCGGAACATCGCGCTCTCATGGTGCCACCGGCCGGCCTCGACGCAGGACACCGGCAGAATCGTCTCGCCCTTGCCCGCCAGCACCGTGACGTTCAGGATGCGGTTCTGCTTGGCGCCGGTCAGTTCCTCGCCGTCCAGCAGGAATACCGGCAGTTCCCCGTGGTTCAGGAACCGCAGGTTCGGGACGGATCCGCTGTGGGAGATCTCGCCGACCTCCGCGGTGCCGGCGTTCACCGCCTCCTCCAGCAGCAGGTAATGCGCGGGGGAGACGGGTCCGTGGAACGGCACCATCTCCAGGCCCTCGCAGGTCAGCGGCTCCCGCGCGCTGATGTTCTTCAGGAGCTTGTGGATTTCGGTCATTGGCTCACCCCCTTGCTTCAACCATTGCCAGTATGCGGGGGCGGTTGGCTCAGGGAGTGAGCCTGTCTCCCGGTCTGTGAAGAAACCGTTCGACGGCCAGGCAACATGGCTCATTCGATGAGCCAGTCACCCGATTACGCTGACCGTGAACCTGTCATCCGGGGCAATCCAGGAGCAATCCATATGACCAACCCGCCATCCGGGTCCGCCGCGGCCCTGGAATCCGAAGAGAGGGAAATCGCCCATGCCGCCCCGGGGGTGGCGGATCACGAAAGGGTGGCTGCTTTCCCAGCCGTGGAACTGGTCCCGATCACCGTGCACGGCAGCCCGGTCCCGGATTACCGGGCCATCGTCTCCACCACGGACCGGCGCGTGCTCGGCATGCATGGCAGCCGCTACCGGCTGATCACGCACGAGGAAGCCTTCGCGGCCGTGGAGCAATGCCTGTCCGCCTCCTCCATCCGGCAGGAGGGCCGCGAAACCCACGTGAGCTTCTCCCATCACGGCGCGCGCGCCTTCTGTGCGTATCACTTTCCCGCGGAACAAACGAACCTTGCCCAGGGCGACGCGGTCTGCCTGCGCATCGTCGTGGTCAACAGCTATGACCAGTCCAGCGCGCTGCGCGTGGTGGTCGGCGCGTTCCGCTTCGTGTGCAGCAACGGCATGATGATCGGGGAGGAGTACGCCGGCTACAGCCACCGGCATACCGGCGGCTTGCTGATGGACCATTTCACCTCGTCGCTGAACGAGGGCCTCGGGGTGTACCGGCGCCGTTCCGCGCAGTGGCGGAAGTGGCGGCTGCAGGCGTTCACGCATCCAGCCGCGCAGGCGATGCTGGAGCGGGTTCCCGACCTTTCGAAGCTGCGCCGCAAGACACTGCTGGAGCATTTCGAAAAAGAGATTCCGCTGCTCGGGCAGACCCGCTGGGCGTTCTTCAACGGCCTCACCAGCTGGGCCACACACGGCGAGATCCAGCCCCGCTACCGGGCCCGGGAGGCCGCCCTGCGGCTGGAGCGCGAGCGGCTCGTGAGCCGGATCATGGCGCGCGTGAGATGAGGCGGAGAGCAACCGTTTCCGCGGTGCAAGGATGCGACGGGAACGGGACTGATCCAGGCTTCCGGTTCAGGAAGCAGGCCCCGCGCGCTCCCACGCCATCCGCGGCAACGTATTGAAGGTGCGCCGCAGCCCGGTGGACCATTCGGCGCACAGCTCCAGGAAAAAGGCGTCATCCGCTTTCAGGTGCAGTTGCTCGGCCGGGTTCACCGCCAGCGCGTCCCGGCGATAGACGAGCAGGTCGACGGGCGGGCCCACGGTCAGGTTGCTCTTCATGGTGGAGTCCAGCGACACCAGCGCGCAACGGGCGCAGTCCTCGAGACTGGTCTGCTCGTTGATGATGCGATCCAGAATCGGCTTGCCGTACTTGATCTCGCCGATCTGGAAGAACGGCGATTCCGGGGACGGTCGGATGTGGTTGCCCTCCGGGTAGACCATCAGGATTTCCGGCGTCTCGCCGGCCACCTGCCCGCCGACGATGAAGGACGCCTCCATGCCGCTGCGGCCAGTGCTCTGCTGGATCGCCCGGCTGATCTGCCCGACGTGATCCGCGACCGTCTCCAGGGAGTCCATCCCGAATATGCTGTCATCACCCTCCCCGTTCTTTGCCTCGCGGTTGAGCTGGCGCACCACCGACTGGGTCGTCGCCAGGTTGCCGCTCGACAACAACACGATAACGGCCTGCCCCGGGCGCGCGAACAGGTGCATCTTCGGATAGGTGGATATGTTGTCGACCCCCGCACTGGTGCGGGAATCCGCGGCCAGAACCAGCCCGGTTTGCACCTTGATTGCGAGGCAGTAGGTCACGATGTTCGCCCAGGAAGTCGCATAGGGTGAGTCTAGGAAGGGCCTGCGGGAGTTGCTAGCAGGATAAAAGCGGATTCTCCCGGGCCAGCCTCATGCCCGCATCGATATCCGCAGGGGTTTCACCGCCCAACAGTTCGGGGTATCAGGCAACCGCATCCTGACCGTGAGCCGGACGTCCCCTGCGCGCCATGCAGAATCGTGGCGTATCCGCCAGCCTGCCGACGGCCGGCCGTTCGATTCCCGGCGCCGCGCAATGCAGTTCGAACTTCATCCCCCCGCCGAACTTTCCGGCGCTCTGGGTGATGAGAATATTGCAGTGCGTGCAGCCATAGCACGGCGGCATCCAGAATGCCGGCAGGTCCGGCGGTTCCGTCAACTCGGGACACTCAACTGCGAAAAACTGCTGTATCACGGGAATCAATGCGTGATAGCCACCCGCCTTCAGTTTCTTGTATTTGGCCTCACCTACCCACGCAATGAACTTCTCCAGCAAGCCACCCGGCGACTTCCAGCCGCTGCGCGCCTCCCATTCCCGGTAGGACCGCTGCCAGCTCACGTATTTTCCGATCGGTGCCGCCAGCACGATCTTCCAGCAGTCGGCCGCCACCGGATCCAGCTGCTCACGTGCATCCTCGGGCACCTGCCCCATGACCTCCGCGATCAGGCGCCAGGCAAAGGCGCGCTCTTCCCGGGTTTCCTCCTGCTTCTTCATCGACGCTGCCCCGCACTGTGAAGTAACCGATCCTGTTACAGTTTAGCCTCGAACTGCCGTGGGTCTTTTTCCATGCTCCATTACCCGAACCGGCAACCCTGCCGCTGGCGGATTCAGGTGAACTCACATGGGATACAGGATGCACCGAGCCGTAATTTCGAAAACACAATCAATCGACAACGCAATCCAGGCGAGCCCTGATCCCGCCAGTCACTGTCATTGATTCGGAACGACCAGAATTTTTCCATCCCTTTCGCCCTGGGCGGCTGCAGCGACCGCTTCCTGAATCTCGTCGATCCCATAGGTAGCGTGAATCCTGGCCTTGAGTTTTCCGCTGGCGATCAGGGCGGTCAACTCCCCGAATACTGTCATCTGCTCCTTCTGTGACGCACTCCGGAACCACTTTGCCAGCCAGAAACCCTTGAAAGTGATGCCGTTGAAGATGAGGGATCTGGGAGAGACGAGACAGGGTTCCCCGCTCATGGCGCCGTAATTGACCAGCGTTGCGTTCTCGCCCAGGCACGCAGCCAGGCGCTCCGTGGCCGCTCCACCGACGGCATCGATCCCGAGCCGGATTTTCGCTCCCCCGGTCGCCTCGGCAACGCGCTTCGCGAGGTTGTCGCCATCGACCAGCACGACATCCCCACCGGATTCCTTCACCCCGTCGATCGCGGTTTCGCGGCGTACCACGTTCACCGTCTTGTAGCCCCGAATCTTTGCCAGTTGCGCGAGGTAACCGCCGACACCCGAGTTGGCGGCATTCTGGATGACCCAGTCACCCGGTGCGAGGCTCTCGAACTCGCTCAGCATCAGGGAAGCCGTTGGCGGGTTGACCGTGATCATGGCCAACTGCTGCGGGTCCGCCTCGTTGGGCAGGGGAATGAGTTTGTCAGCCGGTACCGCCATATGGGTACTCCACGTCCCACTGCCCACCGGCAGCAGCACGGTTTGTCCGACCGCCATCTGCTGCACATCGGGACCGACTTCAATCACGCGGCCGACCCCTTCAGAACCGCCAACCGCCGGGAGTGGCGGGAGCATGCCGTACTGACCGGTGAGGGTCAGCACATCACTGGGATTGATGGGCGCGGCAAGTACTTCCGCCAGGACCTGTCCCGGCTCCAATTGCGGCTTCTCGAATTCCACAGCCCGTATCACATCCTGCGGGACCGGGCCGCGTTGCTCATAACGTGCACATTTCATGCTTGCATGTCTCCCTGGTTCTGGCGGTTCAGGATGTTGCCCGAATGTTCATGTGGAACAGGCCTCTGGTAGCGCAAGCCCCATGGCCTGGCGAATCAGCTACTGCCCAGACTAGACCACAAACTTCGCCGGACCGAACAACTGCCGCTGAACGGCACAAAGCACATTACGCATGTCACGGCTTTTGGGTGTGGGTAAGTATCTGATTTTGGAGCGGGAAACGAGACTCGAACTCGCGACTACAGCCTTGGCAATGGCGCTGACTCTTCTGACTACACCTGATGATTAATATCTGTAGCTGCTGCTGTGTCGGTTGGAGGTGTTATCGATGCCCGTGCCACGTCGTTGAAGGCTTCTAATCTCCCTCACCGTGTTCATCAGCCTTCCCCGCCCTGAGGGTGCGCGCGATCTCATCCATCTTTTCTCGGGATGGAACAGGAAGATTCCTGAAGCCAAATTTGACCTCTCCATCTTTCACGTAAGCCATCTTTCTGAACACCACATCTTGCGGGTGATTCTGCGGGAACACATTGAAGTGGGCATGTGGAACTCCGTAGCCATGGACTCCCATACCTATGCGACCAGGTCGGTACGCACGCATGATTCGTTTTCCGATATCGAAGCCTACGGCCATAACATGGGAAGCGAGCTGATCAGTTAAATCAGTAAAGTGGTCAATGTGTTGTTTTGGAAACACCACCGCAGATTCTGG
>JBFKXW010000079.1:0-9038 GCA_041637915.1 Pseudomonadales bacterium
CATGGCAAAAAACCTGATCTTGTGGATGATCATCGCGGCGGTACTGCTGACGGTGTTCAACAACTTCAACGTGCAGAAAAGCACCCACAAGCTGGGCTACTCCGAATTCGTCAGCGAAGTGCAGCGCGGGCAGGTCAGTCGGGTCATCGTGGATGGGTACACCATCATCGGTGAGCGCAAGAACGGCGAGCGTTTCGAAACGGTCCGGCCGGCCGTGCAGGATCCCAAGCTGATGGATGACCTGCTGGCCAACAATGTCGTCGTTGAGGGGCGTCAGCCTGAACAGCAGAGTCTGTGGACGCAGTTGCTGGTGGCATGTTTCCCGATCCTGGTGATCCTGGCGGTTTTCATGTTCTTTATGCGGCAGATGCAGGGCGGTGGCGGCGGCGGACGTGGGCCGATGGCCTTCGGAAAGTCGAAGGCGCGCCTGATGTCCGAGGAACAGAACAAGACCACGTTTGCCGATGTGGCCGGCGTGGATGAAGCGAAAGAAGACGTCAAGGAGTTGGTTGAATTCCTGCGGGATCCGGGCAAGTTCCAGCGCCTGGGCGGGCGCATTCCGCGTGGCGTGCTGATGGTCGGCCCCCCGGGCACAGGCAAAACCCTGCTGGCACGGGCCATTGCCGGCGAGGCCAAGGTGCCGTTCTTTACGATTTCCGGCTCTGACTTTGTGGAAATGTTCGTCGGTGTGGGCGCCTCCAGGGTGCGGGATATGTTCGACCAGGCAAAGAAGCAGGCACCTTGCATCATCTTCATTGATGAGATCGATGCGGTGGGGCGCCACCGGGGTGCCGGCCTGGGTGGTGGCCACGACGAGCGCGAGCAAACCCTCAATCAGTTGCTGGTGGAGATGGATGGCTTCGCCGGTACGGACGGTGTCATTGTGATTGCCGCGACCAACCGGCCGGATGTGCTGGACCCGGCGCTGCTGCGTCCGGGGCGTTTTGACCGCCAGGTGGTGGTCGGCTTGCCAGACATTCGTGGTCGTGAACAGATTCTGAAGGTGCACATGCGGAAAGTGCCGATTGCCGACGGGGTGGAGCCGGGCGTGATCGCGCGCGGGACGCCCGGATTCTCGGGTGCCGACCTGGCCAACCTGGTGAACGAGGCCGCGCTGTTTGCGGCGCGCGCCAACAGGAAGCTGGTCTCCATGACCGAGTTTGAGCTGGCGAAAGACAAGATCATGATGGGCGCCGAGCGCAAGTCCATGGTGATGTCCGAAAAGGAGAAGCGGAACACGGCGTACCATGAAGCGGGGCACGCCATCGTGGGACGCCTGGTGCCCGAGCATGACCCGGTGTACAAGGTCAGCATTATCCCGCGTGGGCGTGCGCTGGGCGTGACCATGTTCCTGCCGGAAGAGGACCGCTACAGCCACAGCAAGCAATCGATCGAAAGCAGGATCTGTAGTTTGTTTGGTGGGCGGATCGCCGAGGACATGATCCTCGGGCGTGACGGGATTACGACGGGGGCCTCCAACGACATCCAGCGTGCCACCGAGATGGCCCGGAACATGGTCACCAAGTGGGGTCTGTCGGAGAAGATGGGTCCGCTGACCTACGAAGAGGAAGATGGGGAAGTGTTCCTTGGTCGTAGCTATACCCAGCACAAATCGATTTCGCCTGATACGGCGAAGCTCATCGACGACGAGGTGCGGCGCATCATCGACGAGTGCTACGAGCGGGCGCAGAACCTGCTCGAAGAGAACGTCGACAAACTGCATGCCATGGCGGATTTGCTGATGAAGTATGAAACCATCGAAGCGCATCAGATTGATGACATCATGGAAGGCAAGCCGCCGCGTCCGCCGCGTGACTGGGATGACAGTGAGCCCGGTTCCGGTGCCAAGAACGGTGATGAGGATGACCTGCCGGATACCGATGAGGAGCCCAAGTCCTCCGGTCCGACGGTGGGGGGCCCTGCGGGCGAGCACTGATCGCCGCTCGCGGCTACCGGGACGTTCCGAGCCTGTAGTAGGCTCGACGCCAGCCGCGCTCAGCATTTTTCGGGTCCGAATCCGGACGCCGGGAAAGTTGAGCGCGGCTGGTCTCGTTCTCGAACCGACATGCCCGCTGGGGTACTGCATTGCGTAGCTACCAGATTTCCGAGGATCAGTTCGTGCGTGGCAGCGTGTACGCGTTCGCGCCGACGCGGCGCAAGCTGATTCTGGCCCTGGTGTTCCTCCCCCTGCTGGGCGTGCCGTTGTTTCAGGGGCGCGGCATGGACTGGCTGCAAGTGGGCCTGAGTTATTACCTTACGCTGTCGGTGTTCATGTTTGTGCTCGCTCCCGCTGTGAACCGGTGGATGTTCCGGAGAATCTACCGGCGCAACGAACTGCTGCATCTCGAGCAATTTTTCGATATCACCGAGGACGGCGTACATCTTCGCTCCTCACGGGGGGAATCGCGCTATCGTTTCGCGGACCTGAAAAAGGTCGCTGTGTTTCCCGAAATGGTGCTCATCTACCCCATGACCACCCTGTTTCATATGCTTCCCCGCGATCAGCTGACGGATCGCGAAATCGAAGTGCTGTCCCGATGCGGTGATTCATGACGGGCGCGGTGCGATCCTGGTTTCATCGCCCCGAAGGCGCCACGCTGCCGGCCGTCATGGGCATTCTCAATGTCACCCCGGACTCATTTTTCGACGGCGGCCGCTGGCATGACCGTGAACAGCGCCTGCTGGATGTCGCAGTACGCCATGCGGAGGCGATGTTTGCAGAAGGCGCCAGCATTGTGGATGTCGGCGGTGAATCCACCCGGCCAGGTGCAGAGCGTCCCGGGGTACAGGAAGAAATGGATCGCGTGCTGCCGGTGGTGGAGCGCCTGGTGGCAGAACTGCCGGTCGCGGTGTCGGTGGATACCAGTTCGCCGGCATTGATGACGGCCGCCGTCGCGCAGGGCGCGGAACTGGTGAATGACGTGCGCGCACTCGCCCGACCAGGGGCGCTGGAGGCGCTCGCGAAGACCGATGCCTGCGTTTGCCTGATGCACATGCAGGGTGAGCCGGGCCACATGCAGGATGATCCGCAGTACGTGGATGTGGTCGACGATGTGCGAGCGTTTCTGCTGGGGCGGGTCGATGCCTGTCTGGCGGCAGGGATCGCGGCTGAACGGATTTCCATCGACCCGGGGTTCGGGTTCGGCAAGACACTCGGGCACAACCTCGCGCTGCTGGCCGGCCTGGGTCAGTTTGGGGCACTGGGGTATCCGCTGCTGGTCGGTATCTCGCGCAAGTCCATGCTCGGTCGGCTGCTGGGCGAGCGACCCGTCGAGGGGCGTTTGCATGCCAGCGTGGCGGCAGCCCTTCTGGCCGCTGAGCGGGGTGCTAGTATTATTCGGGTGCACGATGTGGGCCCCACCGTGGATGCCCTGAAGATCTGGGCAGCGGTGCGCGAGGTGGAAGAAACATGACAAGAAAATACTTCGGGACGGACGGCATTCGCGGCGCTGTCGGCGAGGGAGCCATCACCGCAGAGTTCATGCTCAAGCTGGGCTGGGCGGTGGGCAAGGTCTTTGCGAATAAGCCGAACAGCAAGATTCTTATCGGCAAGGACACCCGCATTTCCGGCTACATGTTCGAGTCGGCGCTGGAGGCGGGGCTCTCTGCTGCGGGCGTGAATATCCGCCTGCTGGGTCCGATGCCGACGCCCGCGATTGCCTATCTGACCCGTACCTTCAAGGCGCAGGCCGGCATCGTGATCAGTGCCTCCCATAACGCGTATCAGGATAATGGCATCAAGTTTTTCTCACAGGCCGGAGTGAAGCTGGCAGACGAGGTGGAGCTGGAGATTGAGCGCCAGATCGAGGCGCCCATGACCACTGTTTCCGCCGAGAATCTGGGCAAGGCAGCCCGCATCTCGGATGCGACCGGTCGCTACATCGAATTCTGCAAGAGCACCATTCCGGCGGTAACTGACCTGCATGAGATGAAGATTGTGCTCGACTGTGCCAACGGCGCCACCTATCAGGTCGCGCCGGGCGTGTTTCGCGAGTTGAATGCGGATTTGGTCGCGATCAATGCCGAGCCGGACGGGCTCAACATCAATCGTGGTTGCGGCTCCACTGCGCCGGCGATGCTGCGCCAACGGGTGTTGGATGAGCATGCCGACCTGGGCATTGCATTCGACGGGGATGGCGACCGGGTGATCATGGTGGACCACAAGGGCGAGATTGTGGATGGTGACGAACTGCTGTTCATTACCGCCAAGGACCGGTTCCAGGTGGGCAAGCTGGAAGGTGGTGTGGTCGGGACGCTGATGAGCAACCTGGGGCTGGAACTGGCACTGAAGGATCTCGGCATTGAATTCTGTCGTGCCAACGTGGGGGATCGCTATGTCATGGCGGAACTGGCAGCGCGTGGCTGGCAACTGGGTGGCGAGACCTCGGGACATGTCGTGTGCCGTGCGGTGACCACCACCGGGGATGGCATTGTGGCGGCCCTGCAGGTGCTTGTCGCACTCAATCGTGCCGGCGCGTCGCTGCATGAACTGAAACATGGTATGAAGAAGTATCCGCAGAAAATGATCAATGTCCGGCTACAGTCGGAGCGTGATGTGCTCGCTGATGCGGGCGTACAGTCCGCTGTGGCCGAAGTGGAGGCGGAATTGGGAGCCCGGGGGCGCGTACTTCTGCGGCCCTCCGGCACCGAACCGGTGGTGCGGGTCATGGTGGAAGGGGAAGATCGAAGCGAGGTGGATCGCCTGGCGCAGCAACTTGCCGATCGTGTGGAGAGCGCCTGCGCCGCCTAGGTCTGCAACACTCTTCTGATATTCAAATTTGGGTGCACCGGAGGATTGGGGCAGCGGCTCCCTTCCCCTGTTCATTCGCTTGGCGTGAAGCATTGAGGGAGCCGTGTCGCGGGGAGAACTGAGGCTGACAGACCGGGACGGAACGCCGCGGCACAGCGCAAGCATTTCCAGATATATCGTGCGGGATCAGGAAATTACCTTCGCGTTTTCCGGCGACCTGTTTGGCACACGGGGGTGTCTGGGCAGCTGCGACCTGGAGCGGGACGGCCCCCACCTGACCGGGGCCGCAGTGCTGCGGCCCGCCAAGGGTGTCTCGGTGCTGTGCGCCATCTCGGCAGAGGTGGCAGTGGCGGCGGACGGGGTGCGGATTCGGGGCAGCTGGATCTCTGTTGGTGATGAGTTTGCCTGGGGTGTTGAAGTGGACCTGTATCCCTGATGTCTCTGGTGGCGCGCAATTTTTGTGCGGTCGCGCGGAACGGGCGCCGGGGTACGCGCACGCACGGTGTCTGCGGGAAGTTGTCACGGGTGTTGGTGTTGGGTAACATCTGCGCCCCTTGGACCGAAGGGTTTTCGCCGTGAATCGTCGACCGCTGGTTGCCGGAAACTGGAAGATGAACGGGGATCTCCCGTTTGCCCGTGATCTGCTGGACGGTTTGCGTCCACAGGTGGCGGCGCTGCAATCCGAGCTGGTGGTTTGTGTGCCGGCCGTGCTGGCCCGCGCGGTGGCGGGTGACCTGCAGGATACGAATATTGGTGTGGGTGGTCAGGATCTCAGCGAGTATGGGTCCGGGGCCTACACCGGCGAGACCTCTGCCGCCATGTTGCTCGACTGTCAGTGTCGGTACGTGATCATCGGGCACTCGGAGCGCCGCACGCTTTTCGGGGACACGGACGAGCGTGTGGTGGCCAAGGTGAAAGCAGCACTGGCGGCAGGATTGGTGCCGATCCTGTGCGTCGGGGAGACGCGCGAAGAGCGCGAGGCTGAGCGTACCGAGGCAGTGGTTGGCGGTCAGCTGCAGGCGGTGCTCACTGCCATTGCCCCGGCTGATCTGGGTAGCCTGGTGATTGCCTATGAGCCGGTCTGGGCCATTGGTACTGGGTTGACGGCGTCACCGGACCAGGCGCAGGCGGTACACGCCTATCTGCGAGACCAGCTGGCGGAGGTGGATGCAGCGCTCGCGGCCGGTGCCCGGATCCTGTACGGGGGCAGCGTGAAGGCGGATAACGCCGAGGAACTGTTCGCCATGGCGGACATCGATGGTGGTCTGGTCGGGGGTGCGTCCCTGAAGGCCGACGAATTTGCACGAATCTGCCAGGCGGCAGATTCCCGTTTGTAGTTGGGTTTTGGGATGGAACAGGTCCTCTTGATTTTTCACGTGCTGGCGGCGGTTGCGCTGGTGGGTCTGGTGTTGCTGCAGCAGGGCAAGGGCGCGGAGATGGGCGCCTCTTTCGGCAGCGGCGCCTCCCAGACGCTGTTCGGCAGCACCGGTTCCGTAGGCTTTCTGGCCAGGGCGACGGGCTTTCTGGCGTTTTTCTTTTTTGCCACCAGTGTGGGGCTGGCGATCGTTGCCAGCGATAAGGCCAAGCAGACCGGTGAATTTCGCATTGAAGTGCCGGCGGTGGAAGAGGTCCCGGCAGATATCCAGGAGATGCTGAACGAGGGGGGTGGCGAAGTGCCGGTGGTGGTCGATGTGCCGGCGGTGGCAGAGCCAATGCCTGCTGCAGAAGAAACCCCTGCGATTCTCCAGGAGGCGCTGGATGCTGAAGAGCGCAGCGATGAGGGAGCCGCTCCCGCCGGAGATGCGCCGGCAGTCGAGCCGGAGCCGATACCGTCGCCCGAGGGCGCGGTACCGCCGCAGTGACATTTTGTAGGGTTTGGTGTGCCGAAGTGGTGGAATTGGTAGACACGCTGTCTTGAGGGGGCAGTGGCGCAAGCCGTGCCGGTTCAAGTCCGGCCTTCGGCACCAACTATAGCGACGAGAAGGGGCAGCCAGGCGCTGCCCCTTCTCGTTTCGCGAGGGGCAGGGGTTCCTTACTGAAAAATTACGAGTGACCCCGGCCCCTTGCTCTTTTATTATTTTGCGACATTGTAAAACAACTGAGGAAAGCACCATGAAAGCAAAGATTCACGCATACGCATTCGCCACCGCATTCATGTTCGCCGGCGCAGCCAGCGCGGCCGAGCAGGAGCAGCACGGCGCCGTGTCTGCCGACACAAAGGCTGGGAAGGGTGCGGTCACGCAGGATTTGAACCAATTGCCGGCAACGGCTGCTGGCGTGGAACTTACCGCCAAGGCGCGTGCAGAGCAGCGTCGTGAGCGCTTTGAGCGTCGTCTCGGTGAATCCCTGGAAGGGAATGCCTCGGTTTTTGGTGCCGGCCTGTAGGCGGGACATCGAAAAGAGGTGCGGCGGTGTATTGACCCTGATATATCAGGTACCTATAATCGCCCACCTTACGTGATGCGGGGTGGAGCAGCCTGGTAGCTCGTCGGGCTCATAACCCGAAGGTCGTAGGTTCAAATCCTGCCCCCGCTACCACTTTTTTAGAGGTTTTCATCGCAAAAAACCCCTGCTAGCAGGGGTTTTTTGTTGATCAGAAAGTGGGCCTGTGGGCCCATTTTTTGTTTTTGGGCCCGGTAGGCCGGGTAAGCTTCGATGCGAGATCAACGCCTGGAACGGCTATCAGCAGTATTACGGCCGGTCATTGAGTCGTTGGAATGCGAACTCTGGGGTATTGAACTGGCGGTCCCGAGCAAGCGCCCGGTTTTGCGCCTGTTTATCGACGCCGAGCAGGGGATCACGTTGGAGGATTGCGAGCGCGTCAGCCGGCAGGTGAGTGCAATGCTCGAGGTGGAAGATCCGATCCCCGGTGAGTACGTACTGGAGGTGTCCTCGCCCGGTCTGGATCGGCAGTTATTCACCGTCGACCAGTGTGCGCGTTATGTGGGTCAGCGCGTCAAGCTGCGTGCCGCCGAGTTGGTGGATGGGCGAAAGAATTTTTCGGGGGAACTGGTCGCTGTTGAAAACGGCGAACTGGTAATTCAGATGGACGGGGACGAGTTTGTCGTTCCCTTTGCGGTCTTGGACAGGGCACGTGTGTTGCCCGGAAACTGAAGGCAGGAATCTAGATGAGTGAACCGGCCGTTGCCGAACTGGCGCAGGGGAAGCTGAACAAGGAGTTGCTGACTGTAATCGAGTCGGTCTCCAACGAGAAGAATGTTGCCGAGGAGAATATCTTCGAGGCGATCGAATTGGCGCTTGCGTCGGCCACGAAGAAGCGCTACTCGGATGATGTGAACATCCGCGTCAGCATTGACCGTGTGCATGGCAGCTACGAGTCATTCCGCTACTGGGAGATCGTCGAGGACGATGCCGAGGTCGAGAACCCGGAAGGCGTGTTGACGTTGTCGGAAGCGCGTGAGCGCAAGCCCGACATCCAGGTCGGCGATGTCATTGAAGAGCCGGTCGCATCGGTTGAGTTCGGGCGCATCGCAGCGCAGGCGGCCAAGCAGGTCATCGTGCAGAAAGTACGTGAGGCCGAGCGCAACCAGATCGTGAAGGCGTATGAGAATCGCGTCGGCGAACTGGTCAATGGCACAGTCAAGAAAGTCACCCGCGACAATATCATCGTGGATCTTGGCAACAATGCGGAAGGCATCATGCCCCGCGAACAGATCATTCCGCGTGAAATTTTCCGGATTTCCGATCGGGTCCGCGCGATTCTGCATCACATCCAGCGTGACCTGCGTGGGCCACAGCTGATGCTGTCGCGTACCTGCCCGGAAATGCTGGTCGAGCTGTTCAAGATCGAAGTGCCGGAAATCTCCGAGCAGGTGATCCAGATCCGTTGTGCCGCCCGGGACCCGGGTGCGCGGGCGAAAATCGCAGTGAAAACCAACGACCAGCGTATTGATCCCATCGGTGCCTGTGTTGGTATGCGTGGTTCCCGCGTACAGGCAGTGTCCAACGAGCTGGGTGGTGAGCGGATCGACATCGTGTTGTGGGACGACAACCCGGCCCAACTGGTGATCAATGCCATTGCGCCGGCCGAGGTGGTTTCCATCGTGGTCGATGAAGACGCCCGCTCAATGGATGTTGCCGTCACCGAAGAGAACCTGCCACTGGCGATTGGTCGGGGGGGGCAGAACGTTCGTCTCGCCAGCGAAATGACCGGCTGGATCCTGAACGTCATGAGCGTGGAAGACGCTGCTGAACGGCAGGAGGCCGAGCTGGGAGAGCTCGCGAAGAAATTCATGGATCAACTGGATGTGGATGAGGACCTGGCGAC
>JBFKXW010000080.1:0-8994 GCA_041637915.1 Pseudomonadales bacterium
CGGATTGGTTCCGTAAGTCTAGCGCGACTGTCTGCCGGCAGGTTGACCAGCGGCTTTCAGGCGTCCGCACAGAGCGCTTCGCATTCCTCGAGGGTCACGGTGGTGAGGTCCTCCACCTGCAGGGCAGCGCCGCTGAAATCGTCCCTCAGGGTGTAGTGGCTGGGCGTGACGATGCAGGGCATGCCTGCGGCCCGCGACGCAGCGAGCCCGATGGCGCTGTCCTCCACGGTCACGCAATGTGCCGGCTGTGCCTTGAATGCACGGGCGGCAAGGAGGTACACGGCCGGGTCCGGCTTCTTGCGGTCCACCATGTCGCCGGCAAAGACCCGGATTCGCCCGGCCCGCTCCGGGCCAAGTGTTGCGACGGCGATGGCCTCCACCGACGGCACCTGTGAGGTGGAGCAGATGGCCACCGGGATCTCTGCTGCGAGCGCCGCATCGATCAGTTGCGTGACGCCTTCACAGGGGGGCAGGCTGCCGGCGCCGATGATGGTCAGAAAGCGCCGTGTCTTCTCCTGGTGCAGGGACTGCAGCAGTGCGCCACGATCCGCCTCTGCCACAGGCCAGCCGACCCGGTCGAAATAATAGATCAGCCGTTCGCGTCCACCGGCGACCTGCAGCATTTCCTCGTAGTATTCCGCCGACCAGGCGTGGGGCAACCCGGCATGGTGAAATGCCTCGTTGTATGCGACGCGATGACCGTCACGCTCGGTCTCCGCCAGCGTGCCGTCGCAGTCAAATAACAAGGCCTGTAAGCGAGACATGATGGGGCGTTTGAGATTGCACACAACTACAATGATGGATGATATGTTGCGGCATCCGGTTGGGAAGATGCAATGATGCGACGGGCTTGGTGGCAGTGCTTCGGCTGTCCGCGCGGGCAGCCGGTCCTGATGCTGGCGGGGCGGATCGTGGCGCTGGCGCTGACACTGGCCGGCGCGGGGGCGGCTGCCGTCTCGGAAGCGGGCAAGCCGGTGGTCGTGGCCCGCGTCGAGGAGCGCTCCCTGGCGGAGGAGATCCCGATCGCCGGCAGCGTGGTCGCCAGGCATCGGGCAACGCTGTCCACGGCGGTGCCGGGCCGGGTCCGGGCCCTGGATGCAGATGTCGGCCAACCGGTGCAGTCGGGCAGCAGTCTGCTGCGCCTGGACGACGCCCTGGCCCGCCAGGAACTGGCCGCGGCGCGCGCATCGGCGGCCGGCGCGCAGGCCCGTCTGGATGATGCCAGCCGTCGCCTGCAGGAGGTCGGGGAACTGCGTGCCAAGCAGGTGGTGGCGCAGACCGAGTTGCTGTCACGGCGCTTCGCCGAGCAGGAGGCGCGCGCCGAGGTGACCCGCTGGCAGGCGGAAGTCGCACAGCGCGAGGAATTGCTTCAGCGCCATCAGCTGAAAGCGCCCTTTGCGGGGGTGCTGCTGGAGCGCCTGGCGGATCTGGGCGAGTGGGTGGTCCCTGGCGACCCACTCTTCATCCTGGTATCAACCCACTCCCACTGGGTGGATCTGCAGGTGCCCCAGCAGTACTTCCAGGCCCTGGGTGAGGCGACCGAACTGATGCTCAGCTTCGACGGGCTGCCCGGCAGAAGCATCCGTGGCCGTATCGAGCGGATCGTGCCAGCGGCCGGGGATGCCGCGCGCAGCTTCCGGATCCGGGCCGTGCCCCTGGCAGAGAACCTGCCCATCATTCCCGGTATGTCGGCGCGCGGCCGGTTACAGCTGAGCAGTGAACAACAGCAGTTGCTGGTGCCGCGAGATGCGCTGGTGCGGCAGGCCGATGGCAGTGGTCATGTGTGGCAGGTCGAAAAGGCAGAGGGTGTTGCCCGCGTGCGGCGACACCAGGTGCAGGTCGGTGCGATCCGCGCTGGCTGGGTGGCGGTGCTGGGCAGTTTGCCGGCCGGGGCGCTGGTCGTGGTGCGCGGCAATGAGAACCTGCAGGAGGGTGAGGCGGTGCAGATTGTGGATCAACCTCGCTAAGGCGACGGGAGCGGGGCATGTTTGAACGGGTCGTTCCGCGCGGCATCCTCATCACGGTCGGAACCCTCATTCTTGTCGTGCTCGGTCTGCTGGCGGCCGTGCGCATACCGGTGCAGATGATCCCGGATCTGGATGTGCGCACGGTCAGCGTGCGCACCAGCTGGCCGGGGGCCACGCCGCAGGATGTCGAGCGCGAGATCCTGATCGAGCAGGAGGAGTACCTGCGCAACATCCAGAACCTGCAGCGCATCACCGCGACGGCAAACAGCGGCAGCGCAGAAATCGAGCTCGAGTTTCCCTTCGGTGTCGAAATCAACGAGGTGCTGATCGACGTCAACAATGCGCTCAGTCGGGTCCCCTCCTATCCGGTCACCGCGGACGAGCCGCAGATCTTCGCGTCCTCGTTCTCCAGCAACTCCTTCATGTACTTCCGGATCGCGCCGCTGGCCGGCAATCCTCGCGATCTGGACATGGACATGATGCGTGATTTCATTATCGATAACGTGCGGACCCGCATGTCTTCGGTGCCCGGCGTATCAGAGGTGCAGGTCTGGGGCGGCGCCGAGCGCCAGGTGCAAATACTCCTGGATGCTGCCGCGCTGGCGCGGCGAGACCTTTCGGTGCTGCAGGTGCGCGACGCCATCCGGGCCCGCAACCGGGATGTTTCCGGTGGTGAGATCGACAGCGGCAAGCGGCGTTACCTTCTGCGCACAGTGGGCCGTTTCGATTCGCTGGAGGATCTGCGTCAGGTGATCATTGCGCGGCGTGGTGATGCCGTGGTGCGGCTCGGCGAAGTGGCGAGCGTCGAACTGGACCATTTCGAGATTCAGGGCCGGACCTACACCGACGGCGCGCCGGTACTGTTCCTGGCGGTGCGGCGCGAGTCCGGCTCAAATGTCATCGATATCAAGTACGCCATGCTGGAGACGGTGGCAGCCGTCAACGAGGAGGTGCTGCGTCCCGCCGGCATGGACATCGGGTTGATTGCCGAGGACGTTGCCTACGTGGAAGCCTCCGTCGCCAACGTCTGGAAGAACCTGCTGTTGGGCGCAGCCTTCGCCACGCTGGTGATGTTCTTTTTTCTGCGCTCGATGCGCGCCACGGCGGTGGGCGTGATCGGTATTCCCGTCTGCACCATCGCCGCGTTCATCGGGCTGCTGGTTGCCGATCGGACCATCAATGTGATCTCGCTGGCGGGGGTCGCCTTCGCCATCGGTATGACTCTCGACAACAGCATTGTAGTGCTGGAGAGCATCGAGCTGGAGCGCCGCAAGGGCCTGGACCGGATGCGTGCCGCGGTGCGTGGTGTGGAGCAGGTCTGGCCGGCCGTGCTGGCCTCCACGCTTACCACGATGCTGGTGTTCGTCCCGATCGTCTTCATCGAGCAGGAGGCAGGCCAACTCTACTCGGACATCGCCATCGCCATCTCGGCGTCCATCCTGGTGTCCATGTTGGTGGCGATCCTGGTCATTCCGGCTGCCGCGGCGCATTTGGATTTCGAGAGCCGGCTGGCGGCAGGCGCCGACAGCGCGGGTCTGCGCGGCAGCGTCCTGCGGGGAGTGGCATGGTTGACCGACCGGCCGACCCGGCGGGTGCTGGTGATCGTCGTGACCGTATCCGCCAGCCTGGCGGCGCTGGTGATGCTGACGCCACCCGCCGAGTATCTGCCCGAGGGCGAGGAGCCGAAAACCTTTGCCAGCCTCAACGCACCCCCTGGCTACAACCTGGAGGAAATGGCCGTCATCGGTGCCGAGATTCAGGAGTACTTCCTGCAGTTCGTGGATGACGAGCCGGAGCAGTTTGCCCGCGGAGAAACTGCCGTGCCGGCGATGCGATATCTGAACCTGCGTGTGGCTCCGGATCGCATCCGCATCATCTCAGAGCCGAAAGACCCGCAGTACATTGATGAGCTGATGGATGCCATCGAAAGCAAGTATCGCGAGTATCCCGGCATGCGTCCCTTCGTCACGCGGGGCTCGATCATCACCAGCAACGACGCCGGTTCGCGGAGCGTCGATGTCGACGTGTCCGGGCGTGACCTGCAGAGCATCTACACGGTGGCGCAGCGGATCTATGGCCGCGCGGCGGCCGTCCTCGGCAATCCCCGCATCCAGTCCCGACCGTCCTCGCTGGCCCTGGCCCAGCCACTGGTCGAGGTGCGTCCGGACTGGGAGCGGGCGGCCGAGCTGGGCATGGATGCGGAAGACTTCGGCTACCTCGTGGCTGCCCTGACGGACGGCGCCTTCGTGGATGAATTCTTCCTCGCTGACGATAAGATCGACATTTACCTCTACAGCGAGCGTGGCACTGAGGCCCGCCTCGATGATCTGGGCGGGCTGCCGGTGCACACACCGGCCGGCATTACGCTGCCCTTGTCGGCGCTGGCAGAGATTCGCGAGACCGTGGACACCAGCTCGGTCCGCCGGGTGGACGGCCAGCGGACGGTCACGCTGAATATCATTCCACCGCGCGCCATGGCGCTGGAAACCGGCGTGGCCCGGGTTCGCAGCGAGGTGATACAGGCACTCCGCGACGCCGGCGAGATTCCGGCGGACATCAATATCCGGATTTCCGGGGCCGCTGACCAGTTGGAGGCCACCCGCGGGGCCTTGGCCGGCAACTACGTGGTTGCGCTGGTCATCATCTACCTGCTGCTGGTGGCAATCTTCAATCACTGGGGTTTCCCGCTGTTGATCATGACCACGATTCCGCTGGGCGTCGCGAGCGGCATCGTTGGTTTGTGGCTGATGAACGCAGTGGGCGCAGCCCTGCCGCTGCTGGGCCTGGACTCGCTGCATCAGCCCTTCGACATGATTTCGATGCTCGGCTTCCTGATTCTGATGGGGACAGTGGTCAACAATCCGATCCTGATCGTGCACCGCGCCATCAGCAACGTGCGGGATTCGGCACTGTCCGCGGCCGAGGCCGTGCGCGAGGCCGTCGAGGTGCGCCTGCGCCCGATCGCCATGTCCACGCTGACCACGGTGTGTGGGTTGTCGCCGCTGGTGTTCCTGCCGGGTGCGGGAACCGAGCTGTACCGTGGTGTGGGGGCGATCGTGCTGTTCGGGATTCTCGGCACGGCCCTGGTGACACTGACCATGTTGCCGGCGCTGACCATCATGGTCCTGGAGCGCATCGGGCGGGACTGAGACGGGCCCGATGGCCCGAATCCCCGCATGCGGGGCACTATCGCGATGCGCTGTATGCGACCCGGTGTCCATCGCGCCCTGTTTCCGCCACTGCGCCGTCACAGTCCAGAAAGAGTGCCTGCGGGCGATGCATATCCGTACCCTGTAAACCCGCTCCGGCGTCTGTCATCCCCTGGATGCCGTATCGCGCACAAATCCGGCCACAAGCCTGCCTCTGTTTTCACGAAGACTGGTGCAACAGGCGCTTACTGCCGTGAGCAAAAACGGTGTGGCGGCTTATGGCTGGAAACATTTTCGGTCAGTCGCGCAGCAACTCGCGCAGGGTCTGGATCGACCATTTGGTGGCTTCCAGGTAGGCGGCGCCGATTTCCTCGTGGCGGACATTTCCATCGGCGAAAAGCTGCCAGGCGTCTTCCTCCCAGGAGGCGCTTTCGTAGGCGGTGACAAAGCGCAGTAACCGGCCTTCCTCATTGTCTCCGGACGAAAGTGCAGTCCGCAACGTCGGGCTGACATGGATCAGGTCGAGCAGTTCCGCCATGGGTCGATCGAAGAAGCCGGGCAGCAGGGAAAACAGCCCGGCCGTGAACAGCAGGTCCGGGTCGGGGTATCCCAGCCTTACCCCCAATTGCTGGCACATACGCGCCCGGAACAGGGCCGTGACCTGCAGGTATGCTGGCTTTTCCGACAGGTTGCACAGGGCAATCATTGCGATCCAGGTACGCAAGTTTTCCAGACCGAGGATGGTGAGCGCATGCTGGATGGAACGGATCTCGGCGCCGCGCCGAAACTGTGCAGAGTTCACCAGGCGCAGCAGGCGATACCCGAGTTTCGGGTCTCTTGCCAACAGGTCTACCGCTTCGTCAATCGAGCATTCATCATCGCGGACACGATCAAGCAGGCGCATGACGACCAGCTTGCTTTCCGGCAGGTGTGCGCCACTCTCAATTTTGGGCTCACACAGGAAGCTGCCCTGAAACAGGTGTGCGCCGGCGTCCCGACAGAACGCGAATTCCTCCGGGGTTTCAATGCGCTCTGCGACAATCTTGCCGAAGTAACCACGCAGGCTGCCGATGATGTCGCGAAACTCGGTATGGTCGAGTGACTTTACGTTCAGGCGCAGAAACGGGAATTTGAGTCCCAGCTCGGCCAGCGGGCTGTCGGGGTGGTAGTTGTCAATGCATAACCGGTATCCGGATGCCCACAGGCGCAGTGCCGGCTCTGCCATCTCGGCGGCGTGCGCAGCGCTGCCGTCGAGTTCCATGATGAAACGATCCCGGTTGAAGTCCGGCGGATCGTGCAGCAGTGCCGGTGGGAAACGCACGAAAGCCTGTTTGCGTTCGAGCAGGGCAGGCAGGTCGAAATCACTGAACAGATGAACCAGCAGCCGGGCAGTGGCCCGTTCCGGTTCGACCCGCATCGCCCGGTCTCCGGGGCCGGCCCGGTAGGAAAGATCCCACGCAAAGATGTCCAGGCTGGTGTCAAAAACCGGCTGGCGGGCAAAGTAGACCTGTTGCGGGCTGTTGGGCATGCAACTCACCGGTGTGCCGTGGGCCTGACCAGTGTAGCAACCGCCGGTGGTTTGCTTGCCGCATTGTTCCGGCGGTGCCCGGCGGACACAGCAAATGGCGGGCGGTGCCTCAGTTATGCTGATGATTGCGCAGGACATTTCGATGCGGCGCGTCGTGTCAGGTGGCAGGCGGGTGCGGTATTCTCTATAAGCGGAACCAAAAGCCCCCCCAATCCGGAAATTCAATGCAGGCCTGCCAGACCATGAACAAGAAATACCGAACCCCACTCCCCGGCACGAATCTCGATCACTTTGATACCCGCGCCGCTGTCGAGGCCATCCGGCCAGGCGCCTGGGAGGGCCTTCCCTATACCTCGCGGGTGCTGGCCGAAAACCTGGTGCGTCGCTGCGCACCGGATGCGCTGGATGCCGCGCTCGGTCAGATCATTGAACGCCGCCGTGACCTCGACTTTCCCTGGTTTCCTGCGCGGGTGGTCTGTCATGACATCCTGGGGCAGACCGCGCTGGTGGACCTGGCCGGTTTGCGCGACGCCATCGCGGAATAGGGAGGTGACCCGGCCAAGGTCAACCCGGTCGTGCCGACTCAGTTGATTGTGGATCACTCGCTCGCGGTGGAGCACCCTGGTTTTGAGCCGGACGCCTTTGAGAAGAACCGGGCCGTGGAGGAGCGTCGTAACGAGGACCGCTTCCACTTCATCAACTGGACCAAGACCGCGTTCGAAAACGTCGATGTCATCCCACCCGGTAACGGGATCATGCACCAGATCAACCTGGAGAAAATGTCCCCGGTGGTGCAGGTACAGGACGGTGTGGCATTTCCGGATACCTGTGTCGGCACCGACAGCCACACACCCATGGTGGATGCGCTGGGTGTCATTTCCGTGGGGGTTGGCGGGCTGGAGGCTGAGTCCGTCATGCTGGGTCGTGCTTCCTACATGCGCCTGCCTGACATCGTCGGCGTAGAGCTGACCGGCCGCCTGCGTCCGGGCATCACCGGTACGGACCTGGTGCTGGCGCTGACCGAGTTTCTGCGTCGGGAGCGGGTGGTGGGTGCCTACCTGGAGTTTTTCGGCGCGGGGGCCAGCAGCCTCTCATTGGGGGATCGCGCCACCATTTCCAATATGACGCCAGAGTACGGGGCGACCGCGGCGATGTTTTACATTGATGAAAACACCGTGGAATACCTGCGTCTCACCGGACGTGAAGATGCGCAGGTGCAACTCGTGGAAACCTATGCAAGGCACGCCGGCTATTGGGCCGATACGTTGGCGGGTGCCGAGTATGAACGCGTGTTGCGCTTTGACCTTGCGAGTGTCGGCCGCAACATGGCCGGACCATCCAACCCCCACGCATTGCTGCCGGTGGCCGAGCTGGCCCAGCGCGGTATTGCCGGCCAGGTCGAGTCGGAGCCGGGCAGGCTGCCGGATGGCGCGGTGATCATCGCCGCCATCACCAGCTGTACCAACACCAGCAACCCGCGCAATATGATCGCGGCAGGGCTGTTGGCGCGAAATGCCAACCGGCTCGGACTGCTGCGGAAGCCCTGGGTCAAGAGTTCGCTGGCGCCGGGTTCCAAGACGGTCAAGATTTATCTGGAGGAGGCCGGCCTGTTACCGGAGTTGGAACAGCTTGGCTTCGGCGTTGTGGCATTCGCCTGTACCACCTGTAACGGCATGAGTGGCGCACTCGATCCCGTTATCCAGAAGGAAGTCGTGGACCGCGACCTGTATGCGGTGGCGGTGTTGTCCGGTAACCGCAATTTTGACGGTCGGATTCATCCCTACGCCAAGCAGGCGTTCCTGGCCTCGCCACCGCTGGTAGTGGCCTATGCCATCGCGGGCACGATCCGCTTTGATATCGAAAAAGATGTGCTCGGTACCGATGACGCGGGCAATCCGATCACTCTGAAAGATATCTGGCCGGACGATGCGGAGATTGACGAAATCGTGCGCGCCAGCGTGAAGCCGGAGCAGTTTCGCACGGTGTATATCCCGATGTTTGAGAAGAAGGACGAGGGCGAGCAGGGCAGCGCACTGTATGACTGGCGAGAGAAGAGTACTTACATCCGCCGACCACCCTACTGGGAGGGCGCACTCGCCGGGGAGCGCGCGCTGCGCGGGATGCGGCCACTGGCGGTCCTGGGGGACAACATCACCACCGACCACCTCTCCCCCTCAAATGCGATCCTGCTGGACAGCGCGGCGGGTGAGTATCTGGCGAAAATGGGCTTGCCCGAAGAGGACTTCAATTCCTATGCCACGCACCGGGGCGATCACCTGACGGCGCAGCGGGCCACGTTTGCCAACCCGAAGCTGTTGAACGAAATGGTGCAGGAGAACGGTCAGGTCAA
>JBFKXW010000081.1:0-8969 GCA_041637915.1 Pseudomonadales bacterium
ATATTGCCGCGCCAGTCCTGTTCCAGCAGCAGGCGGATGCTGGCCGACGCTACCGCACAGGCCAGTGGATTGGCCATGAAGGTAGGACCATGCATGAATACGCCCGCTTCGCTGGTGGATATGGTGGATGCGATGTGGCGGCTGGTCAGGGTCGCTGCCAGCGTCATCATGCCGCCCGTCAGCGCCTTGCCGAGACAGAGGATGTCGGGGGTGACCCCAGCGTGGTTGCAGGCGAACAGTTCACCGGAACGTCCGAAACCGGTGGCAATCTCATCGGCAATGAGCAGTATGCCGAAGCGGTCGCACAGTGCGCGCGCGCCTTTCACAAACTCCGGATGATAAAAACGCATACCGCCGGCGCCCTGTACCACGGGCTCCAGAATGAGCGCGGCAATCTCCTGCTGATGGCGTTCCAACACTGCCCGCAGGGAGAGCAGGTCCGCATCGCACCAGGTTTCGCCGAAACGGATGCGGGGCGCGTCGGCAAAATGCTGCGCTGGCAGGAAGCCCTGAAACATCTGGTGCATTCCGGTGACCGGATCACAGACGGACATCGCAGCAAACGTATCCCCGTGGTATCCGTTCCGGATGGTTGCCAGCCGGGTGCGATGCGGGAAGCCTGCCGCACGCTGATACTGCAGGGCCATCTTGATGGCGACTTCAACGGAGACGGAGCCTGAGTCGGAGAGGAACACACACTCGAGTTCCTCGGGTGTGATCTCCACCAGTTGTTGTGCGAGGTCAACGGCCGGCTGATGCGTAAGCCCGCCAAACATGACATGGCTGAGTTGCGCTGCCTGCTCCTGCAGCGTCTGGACCAGTACCGGGTGGCGGTAGCCATGAATCACGGACCACCAGGAGGCCATGCCGTCAATCAGTTGGCGGCCATCGGCCAACTCGATGCGACATCCTTCCGCCCCGACCACCGGGTATACCGGTACGTTGGCGGGGAGGGCGGTGTAGGGGTGCCAGAGGTGATCCCGGTCAAACTGGATGCCGGAAAATGACTGTTTCATGGGAGGGACGCGCGCACCCGCGGGGGCGCGACCGTTTTCAGCGCGTTTCGATCAGTTCTGAACGGTGTGCAGAACGCGATCGTATTCGAAGTACACGCTGTAACCGTCGTAGTCCCAGCGTGTGATTGGTGGTTGCCCGACGGCGGAGTGCTTGGCCCTCGGTGCGCCGGATACCTTCTCGACTTCCGCCATCGTGATGCCGGCACGCGGCATCGTCGCGGACCATGCCAGAGCCGGCCCGAGGAGCAGGATGCCGGCCATGAGGGATTGGAATGTGCGAGTGCTCATAAATTTCTCCAGTTAGAAATTCCGCATGTTTTCAGTCAGTTATCAAAATCATAGCGCGGATCCGCGCTCGCGTCTCGCTTCCGACTGCAAATGCAATGCGTGGCGGGCGAGGATCTGCTGGTCGCTGTCCGTCATGCGCAGAAACTCCACACCCAGCGTGAAACTGCCGGGTGGGTTGCCGGATTCCACGTGCACCACGCGGCCAAACACCGCCAGTGTATGCTGATCGGGAAACAGCATCAGGCGCATCAGGATGGTCTGCTCCGGGAGCAGCCCCCGGGGGTCCTGGAACTCGATGCCACCCTCGCTCAGGGTGACCTCGCGGCGTGGCATGTGTTCCAAAGCGGGTGCGCTGCTGATAAAAGCGCGCGTCAGCAGGTCGAAGCGGGATTCCTGGAGCCGCAGGTAATCTGCCAGCAACCGGTTCTGGTCCCCGATCTGGCGGATCAGCTGGCGTGCTTCCCTTGCGAGTTTCTGCAATTCGTGCAGTGACTGAAAATCATCCGGTAGGAGCGAGAGGGGGTCCCCTTCGGAGAATTTTCCGGAGACCGCCTCGAATTGCAGTGCGACGGTATCCTGTACGCGGAAGTACTCGCGGCGATTGATCTGCCCGCTCAACGATGCCATTCCCGGACCGATTGTTTCGACGCCAGTGTAGCACTCCAGCCCGTGATCGGACTGTGCTTTAATGCCGCCCATGTTCAGACCTGTGCCGTTTTTCATCGGGTTGCGCTACACGCGGGCGCGGCGCCGGAATCACTTCATCTCGTTCATCTCGCTGAGTTCGATGCTCGGCCTGATGCTGGGTGTGGCTGTGCTGATCATCGTCCTTTCCGTGATGAACGGTTTTGATCGGGAATTGCGGACACGGATCCTCGGCATGGTGCCGCATGCGACGGTTTCGGCCTACGGCGAATCGGTTCGTGACTGGCCCGCACTGGCCGAGCAGATTCGCCGGGACCCTGCCATTGCCGGGGTTGCGCCCTTTGTGTACCTGCAGGCCATGATGACGCGCGGTGCGAGTGTGCATGGCGCGCTGGTGTACGGGGTGGATCCGGCCACCGAACCGGAAGTGAGCATCATCCAGCATCACATGGTGCACGGTTCACTGGAGGATTTACGCGCGGGTCAGTTTGGGGTGATCCTCGGTCAGGGGCTGGCGCGCCGGTTGCGGGTGAGCGTGGATGACCGGGTCACGCTGGTGCTGCCGGAGGCTTCCGTCTCCCCTGCCGGGGTGTTCCCGCGCCTGCGACGGGTGCGCGTCGTCGGCATTTTCGAAGTGGGTGCGGAACTGGATGCCAACCATGCCTATCTGCATTACCAGGATGCGGCACGCATGGCCGGACTGGGGCAGGGCGTGCATGGCCTGCGCCTGAAACTCCACGACCTGTTTGAGGCTCCACAGGTGTCGAGCCGCCTCGCGGACGCGCTGGAGGGGGATTTTGGCGCGACCGACTGGACCCGCAATCACGGCAACCTGTTCCAGGCCATCCGCATGGAAAAAACCATGATTGCGCTCTTGCTGCTGCTGATCGTCGCGGTCGCCGCATTCAATATCGTTTCTGCGCTCGTGATGGTGGTGAATGACAAGAAAGCGGACATCGCCATTCTGCGCGCGATGGGGGCAAGCCCCGGCCAGATCATGACGGTTTTCATGGTGCAGGGCAGTCTGATCGGCGTGGTCGGTACATTGGCCGGCATGGGGCTGGGTGTGGCGGGCGCGCTCAGCGTCAGTGACCTGGTGGCCTGGGTGGAGAATGCGCTGAATTTCCAGTTTCTGAACTCGGATGTGTATTTCATCAGTTACCTGCCCTCGGAGCTGCGGGGGAGCGATGTGGCCATCGTCACCGGCGTGGCATTCACCATGAGCTTTCTGGCGACCCTGTATCCAGCCTGGCGGGCCGCCCGCACACAACCGGCGGAGTCTCTGCGGTATGAGTGACGTCGTACTGGATGCCAGCGGCATTGCCCGGCGTTACCACGAGGGGCCGCAGGACCTGCAAATTTTGTCCGGGTTGTCCCTGCAGGTCGCGCGGGGGGAGACGGTGGCCATCCTCGGTCGTTCCGGTGCCGGGAAAACCACCCTGCTGAATGTCCTCGGCGGGCTGGACCGGCCCGATGCCGGCGAGGTGCGCATTGCCGGCGAGGATCTGTACGGCTGCGGGGAGCGCGCCCGGGGGCGATTACGCAATGCACACCTGGGATTCGTCTACCAACTGCATCACCTGTTACCCGAGTTCACAGCGCTGGAGAATGTGGCCATGCCCCTGCTGCTGGGGAGTGCGTCCGTGGACGATGCGATGGCGCGGGCCACCGCCTTGTTGGAACGCGTCGGTCTGGGGGCGCGGCTGGATCACAAGCCCGGCGAGTTGTCCGGGGGCGAGCGTCAGCGCGTTGCCATTGCGCGCGCGCTGGTAGCCGGCCCTGCCTGTGTGCTGGCTGACGAGCCGACCGGCAACCTGGACCGCTCCACTGCGGAGTACGTACAGGAATTGTTGCTGGAACTGAACCAGAATCTGCGTACCGCGATGGTGATTGTGACGCATGACGAGCAACTGGCTGCGCGCATGCAGCGTCGGCTGGAATTGCGCGAGGGTGCCTTACACCCCCTGTGAACCCGTCCTACCTGTCGCCGCCCTGCGCGGTGGACTTGCGGAGTTCCTTGCGGATCGCCCTGACCAGCTTTTTCTGACGTTTCTCATGCCGGTGACGCCAGGCCCGCACCACATAAATGCGCCAGAGGATCTTCACCGTGATGTAGCCCAGCACGCCGCCGGTCACCCCCATCAGCAGAGACCCGGTCAGCAGTGGCTCCCAGATGGGCAGCAGCCCGGTCTGCACCCATTCCCAGGTCAGCTCGATATGGAAGCGCCGTTTCGGTTCATCCAGAATCCACGCGCCGAGCTTATATGCGGCAATGAAAATCACCGGCATGGTCACCGGGTTGGTGACCCAGATCAGTGCAATGGTGATTGGGAGATGACAATGCAGGTAAATGGCGAGCAGCGTGCCCACCAGCATCTGGAAGGGGATGGGCAGCATCGCGCAGAAGATGCCAATCAGAAACGCGCGTGCGACGGAATGCCGGTTGAGGTGCCAGAGGTGCGGGTCGTTGAGGATTGCGCCCAGCCAGGCGAGCGACGGATGCGCTGACAGTTTGCTGCGGTCCGGCGTCCAGCGCCGAATAAAACTACGCGGCATGCTGCACTCCGTGTGATGCACGGAGGGGGCCTGCAACGGCAGCCACCACGCCGCCCGGCCCGTTGGCCTCACCAGGCTCGCACAGGCGCAGATCTCCTACATGCAACCGGATTACTGCGCCACGCATGCTAGTTTCGGCGCCTGGAAATTCGGTGGTTCCGGTCTGGCATGCGTTCATGGATGATCGCTGGCTCACTGGGCATGGTGATTCCTGTGTTCCTGCCATGGCTACCAGCGCCATGGATTCTCACGGTCGCCGGTCTGGTAGCCATGGCGTTGCTTTATTCTAGGCGATTCCGAAGCGTCGGCATCCTGCTGGGCTTCGCGGCGTTGTCAGCGGGCTGGGCGCACGATTCGCTACAGGGCCGGTTGCCGGAAACACGGTCCGGGCAGGATCTGGAAGCCTGCGGGCACGTCGTCGGACTGGCTGCCGTGCGCCCGCGATTGGCCCGGTTTCGTTTCCAGTTGGAGCCCGCAGCGGGCGCCACGGGGGACGGGCCCGAGATACAACTCTCGTCCTACCAGCCCCTCGACCTCTATCCGGGCCGATACCTGTGCCTGCAAATGCGCCTGCGCGCCCCGCGTGGCCTCGCCAATCCGGGGACGTTTGATTACGAGCGATGGCTGTTGCAGCACGGGATCCAGGCCACTGGCTACGTCCGGGCCGTGCTGGGGGCAGACCCGCTGAGAGACCGGCGATCGTTCATCAGTTCTGCACGTGGCGCAGTCCGGGATGCGCTGCAGCAGGCACTGGATCAGACCGGCCCGGTTCCAGCTGTTTTGCTGGCGCTGACGGTCGGGGAGCGGAGCCAACTGGATGCGGAAACCCGGGAGGTCTTCCTCCGCACCGGCACCGCGCACCTCATGGCCATCTCGGGCCTCCACCTGACGCTCGTGGCCGGGTTTTTCTACTGGCCGGTGGCACGAATGATCCGCTGGTTGTATCTGGGTGAACGCCTGCCTGCCCCACGCATTGCCGGGCTGGCGGGCCTGCTTGCCGGAATCGGCTATGGAATCCTGTCGGGTTGGGGGCTGCCCGTGCAAAGGGCCAGCATCATGTTGTGCTGCGCGCTGGTGCCCATCCTGTTGGGCTGGCGGCCGCCCATGAGAGACGTGCTGCTCCTCGCAGTTTTTCTGGTTCTGCTGGGCGATCCCCTGGCTGTTTGTGATGGCGGCTTCTGGCTGTCGTTCGGGGCCGTTGGTGTGCTTGTGTATGTGCTGGCGGGACGGCCCGTGCGCCCGGGCGGCGTGTCGCAACAGGTCCGTACCCAGGTGGCGCTGAGTCTGGCATTGCTGCCGGTGCTGGCCGGCGTCGGGTTGCCGCTGACCTTCACGTCCATTCCCGCAAACCTGTTTGCCGTCCCGTGGACCGGCCTGCTGGTATTGCCCGTCACTTTGGTCGGTACTGCAATCGAATGTCTGTTCGGTTGCGGTGACCGACTGCTGCAAGCGGCGGCAGCGCTGATGGATCTGCAACTGACGGTGCTGCGCGCCATGGCGGGGATCGGCCACCCGTGGACTCCGCGGAACCCGGGGCCGGCGGCCCTGTTACTGGCCTTGCTGGGCACACTGTGGGTGCTTGCCCCCGCCGGTTTTCCGGCGCGCTGGGCCGGGGTGCTGCTGCTGCTGCCCATGGCATTTCCATACCCAGTGTCACTGGGGGCTGGTGACTTCGAGACGCATGTGCTGGACGTGGGGCAGGGCTTGTCCGTACTGGTCCGAACCCGCGATCACACGATGATCTACGATGCCGGGCAGGGTGGGGGCGAGCAACTGGATATGGGGCGGGCTGTGGTCGTGCCCTACCTGCGTTCGTTGGGTGTGGGCCGGCTGTCACTGGCGGTCATCAGCCATGGGGATGCGGACCACGCGGGCGGGATGCCCGCGGTCCTCCGGAGCGTGCCGACGGAGATGGTGCTCGCTGGAGAACCACCGGCCCCCAACGTGCAGAGGGTTGCCATTCCCTGCCGGGCCGGGCAGCAATGGGTCTGGAACGGCGTGCAGTTTCGTGTGCTGGGGCCCCGCCCGGGTCACGTGCCGAGGCGGCGGAACAATACTTCCTGTGTACTCCACGTGGCGGGGAAGGGCGGCAGTGTACTGCTGCCCGGTGACATCGAACGCAAAGCGGAACACGCGCTGATCCGACACAACGGAGAGCGCCTCGGCGCCCGCATCCTGATCGCACCACATCACGGCAGTCGCACCTCCTCCAGCCCTGCGTTCGTGAGGGCCGTGGCACCGGATCTGGTGGTTTTTTCTGCCGGGTGGCGGAGTCGCTTCGGGCACCCCCATCCGGACATTGTCGCGCGCTATCAGCGGAAAGGGATCGAGCCACTGGACACCGGGGCTTCCGGCCGCATTCGGATTCGTGTGCTTGCCAGTGGTGAACTGCAGATGACCCCGGGCAGGGTGCAATGGCGCCGCTGGTGGCGGTCCGGCATCCCGCCTGCTGACGCCGGGATGGGTGTGGTAGAGTACCGGCGCTCGCGCTACTGGCATGGATACCACTTCCGGGAGGGATCGTAGGGTTGCTCGAACTGGTTCAGGCAGGCGGCTGGTTGATGCTGCCCATCATTTTGTGTTCCGTAGCCGCCGTGGCCATCTGCGGGGAACGGTTCTGGACGTTGCGGCCCGAACGGGTCGCACCCAAGCATTTGCTCTCAGACGTCTGGTTGCTCATCAAGAACAACCAGATGACCAGCGGCCGGCTGCGTGAGATTCGCGAGGGGTCACCCCTCGGGGCCATTCTGACTGCCGGCCTGGTGAACTCGCGCTACGGGCGTGAGATCACCAAGGAAAGCATCGAAGAGGCGGCCAGCCACGTCGTACACGACATGCAGCGTTTCCTCAGCACACTGGGCTCCATCGCATCGGTTGCACCACTGCTCGGCTTGCTGGGGACCGTCGTCGGCATGATCGAGGTATTCTCCACCATCATGACCGAGGGCTCCGGGGATGTGGCCAAACTGGCCGGAGGCATTTCCAAGGCCCTGATCACCACGGCTGCCGGACTGACCGTGGCCATTCCGGCGCTGTTTTTCCATCGCTTTCTGACGCGTCGGGTGGATGAACTCGTCGTCAGCATGGAGCAGGAATCCATCAAGCTGGTCGAGGTGCTGCACGGCGACCGCTCGGTGGAGACCCAGAACGGCAGCAGCAGCCAGGGATGAGATTTCCGCGCTCACAACTGCCGGAAGCCAGCGTGGAACTGACGCCACTGATCGACGTGGTCTTTCTGCTGCTGATTTTTTTCATGGTCTCCACCACGTTCACGCGCGAGACCCAGCTGACCATTGATCTGCCCGAGGCTGCGGCGGACGCGTCGGCGGAATCCCCTACGGATCTGATCGAGGTGCTGATTAGTGCCAATGGCGAATACGCAATCAACGGTCGTGCGCTGGTCAACAATCAGCCGGAGACGGTCCGGCTGGCGCTGGAAGAACTGGCGGCCGGTGACTTCGGGCTGCCGTTGGTGATTTCTGCAGATGCCAGCGCGGCCCATCAGTCCGTGGTGACGGTCATGGATGTTGCCGGTCGACTGGGCTTTGCCCGGATGCGCATCACCACGGTACAGCCCGCCCGGTGATGGCGCGGCGCTGAGGATCCTTGCCCTATACTGAGTGCGGTGCTGATGCGCACGGCGCATCGTGGTCTATGAATCGGGATCTGGACGGAATCATCCATGGTTGAACCGCAGCCGCCGTTGCCCCCCGTGACGGGTGCCCGGGACGTGAACGGGTGGCAGGTCTACAAGCGCCTGCTGACCTATGTCCGACCGCACCTGAGCCTGTTCCTGCTGAGTATCCTCGGTTTCATCATCTACGCCTCCACGCAGGCTGCATTCGTGCGACTGATGGAATACATCGTCGACATCATCGGCAAGGGCGGCGACATATCCCGCATCCTGATTCCGGCCGCGCTGGTCGGGATTTTCGTGGTCCGGGGGCTGGGGTCTTTCCTCGGCAACTATTACATCGCGCTGGTCGCACGCAGTGTGGTATTCCAGTTGCGCACGGAAATGTTCAACCACCTCATGAAGTTGCCGAGCGTGTACTTTGATGGCAACAATTCCGGATACACGATTTCCAAGGTGACCTATAACGTCGAACAGGTCACCGGCGCCGCCACGGATGCGCTGAAAGTGATCGTGCGGGAAGGCTTCACCGTGGTCATCCTCCTGGGCTACCTCTTCTATCTGAATTGGCGGCTGTCCCTGGTGTTCCTCCTGGTGGGACCATTGATTGGGCTGGTGGTCAGTTACGCGAGCAAGCGATTCCGCCGGTTGAGCCGACGTATCCAGAATTCCATGGGTGATGTCACCCATGTCGCATCCGAGGCCATCAACGGCTATCGGGTTGTGCGCACGTTCGGCGGTGAGGAGTACGAGAAGCGCCGGTTTCGCGATGCTGCCGATAAAAACATGACGCAGAGTATGAAGATGGTGCTGACGTCGGCGATCAGCAC
>JBFKXW010000082.1:0-8921 GCA_041637915.1 Pseudomonadales bacterium
ATCCGGTGGCCGGACAGCGTCTGGGCCTGGCGCGCCGCGCTCGCCAGATAGCAGAGGATGGCGACGATGCCGGCCAGTGTGGCGTTCAGCATGATCGGGACGCAATGGTCATGGTGACAGGTGGAACATCCAAGGTGCCCCTATGTTACCGGAACTGCTTGGGTATACTAACGGCTCCTGACCACAGCATTCACCGGTATCCCGTGTTCGAAACCCTTTCAGACCGGCTCACCAGCAGCCTGCGTACCCTCGGCGGCAAGTCCCGTATCAGCGAGGAGAATATCCGTGACAGCCTGCGGGACATCCGCAAGGCGCTGCTGGAGGCCGATGTCGCGCTGCCAGTGGTGAAGTCATTCATCGAGACCGTCAAGCAGGAAGCGCTCGGCCAGGAGGTGATGAAAAGCCTCAGCCCCGGGCAGGCGTTTGTCCGGATCGTGCACCGGGAGCTCATTGATGTCATGGGCGAACCGGCGACCGGGCTCAGCCTGGCGGCCCGGCCGCCGGCCGTCGTGCTCATGGCGGGCCTGCAGGGTGCCGGTAAAACGACAACTGTCGCGAAACTGGCGCGTTTCCTGAAGGAGCGCGAGAAAAGGAGCGTGCTGACGGTCAGTGCGGACGTCTACCGGCCCGCGGCTATCGACCAGCTGGAACGCCTGTCCGCAGAGGTCGGCGCCCGCTTCTTCCGGACCGAGACCACCGATGATCCGGTGCAGGTCGCCCGCAACGCAATCGAAGAGGCGCGCCGGGTGGGAGCCGACGTGGTGATCGTCGACACCGCAGGTCGCCTCGCCATTGATGCAGAGATGATGGACGAGATTCAGCGGATTCATGCGGCGATTGAGCCCGTGGAGACGCTGTTCACGGTCGATGCCATGACCGGTCAGGATGCTGCCAACACCGCCAAGGCCTTTAACGATGCCCTGCCGCTGACCGGCGTGGTGCTCACCAAGGCGGATGGTGATGCCCGGGGCGGGGCGGCCCTGTCCGTGCGGCAGATCACCGGCAAGCCGATCCGGTTCATGGGGATGGGCGAAAAGACAGACGCGCTGGAAATGTTCCACCCGGAGCGGATTGCCTCGCGGATCCTCGGCATGGGCGATGTGCTGTCCCTCATTGAGGAGGCGGAGCAGAAGCTCGACAAGGACAAGGCGGAGAAACTCGCCCGCAAGGTCCAGAAGGGCCGTGGTAAGACCTTCAATATGCAGGATTTCCTGGATCAGTTGCAGCAGATGAAGAACATGGGCGGCGTGGCCTCCATGCTGGACAAGCTGCCGGGTATGGGGCAGATGGCGCAGGCCGCGCAGGGCCAGGTGAATGACAAACAGTTTGCCCGCATGGAAGCGATCATCCTGTCCATGACCCCGCACGAGCGGAAATATCCCGATGTGATCAGTGGCTCGCGTAAACGTCGCATCGCCAGCGGTGCGGGCACCGATATTCCAGAAGTGAACCGGTTGCTCAAGCAGTTCAAACAGATGCAGAAGATGTTCAAGAAAATGAGCAAAAAGGGCGGGATGCAGGCCATGATGCGCGGGATGCAGGGAATGATGGGCCCGGGCGGCATGGGTGGGCCGGGCGGCATGCCGCCCAGATTCTGATAAGCCCTTGCCACGCCGGGAAAATATTTCTGGCGAAAGTGTTCTGTTTCGGTTCTGGTTTCTCTAAAATATGCGCCTTTTTGACAGGGGCTCTCCCCCGGAACCGAGGCACAATCGAGCATGGTCAAGATTCGTCTGGCGCGCGGCGGCGCGAAGAAAAACCCGTTCTATCAGATAGTTGTGGCTGATCAGCGGCGCGCCCGCAACGGTCGCTTCATCGAGCGCGTGGGTTACTTCAACCCGTCCGCGCGGGGTCAGGAAGTGCGTTTGCACATGGAGCCGGAGCGCCTGGAATACTGGATGGGCCAGGGCGCGCAGGCATCCGAGCGCGTTCAGACGCTCTGGAAAGAGTGGCAAAAGCAGGCGCCGGCGGCGGCTGAAGCCTGATCAGGCCAGCGTTCTGAGCAGGGTACAGGGGATGTCCCGTCCGGCGGGCGAGGCGGATCAGATCGTCACCGTGGGGCGCATCGGTGCGCCCTATGCGGTAAGCGGATGGATGCGGCTGGAATCGTTCACGGATCCACTGGAAAACATCCTGCAGTACGATCCCTGGAAGATCGGTCGGGGCCGCGACTGGCGGGATGCTGAACTGGCCGGCGTGGAGCGCGATGCCAAGGGTCTGCGGATCAGTCTGAAGGGGTGTGCCTCCCCGGAGGAGGCGCGCAGGTACACCGGTATGTTTGTGGGTGTGCCGGTGCAGGCGCTGCCGGAGACGCCGGACGGCGAGTACTACTGGCACCAGCTGCATGGTTTGCAGGTGTGCAACGAAGCCGGAGAGAACCTGGGTCATATCGAGAAGATGCTGGATACCGGGGCCAACGACGTGATGGTTGTGCAGCCCGATCCGCGCAGTATCGATGACCGGGAGCGACTGATTCCCTGGTTACAGGAGCGTGTGGTGCGGCGCGTCGATCTGGGCCAGGGCGTTGTGCGGGTAGACTGGCCGGCGGACTACTGACGAGCGCTGCGGCGCTCCGGAAAACGTAGCATGAGCACAGCGGCCGCCCGGCGGTTCGGGGTGATCACACTGTTCCCGGAGATGGTGCAGTCCGTGCGCGAGTACGGCGTCATTGGCCGGGCGTTCCGGGAAGGACTGGCAGAGTTGCATTGCTGGGATCCGCGGGCGTTTACCAGTGACCGGCATCGCACGGTGGACGATCGGCCGTATGGTGGTGGTCCCGGCATGGTCATGAAGCCGGAACCGGTGGTTGCGGCGATTCGCGCGGCGCGCGGGAAGCTGCCGGCGGCGCGGGTGGTGTACCTGAGTCCGGGTGGCCGGAAACTGGACCAGCGCGGCGTGATGGAACTGGCCGGGCATCAGGAGCTGATTTTGCTGGCAGGCCGCTATGAAGGCATCGACCAGCGGGCGCTGGATCTGGAAGTCGACGAGGAATGGTCCATCGGCGACTACGTGTTGAGTGGCGGCGAACTGCCGGTGATGGTGATACTTGATGCCGTGTTGCGGCAACTCCCGGGGGTGCTCGGGCACGGGGAGTCGGCAGCGAACGATTCGTTTGCCGAGGGGTTGCTGGAATATCCGCATTTCACGCGGCCGGAGCAGTTTGAAGGGCGGGAAGTGCCCGCGGTATTGCGCAACGGGACCCATGCCGAGATCGAGGCGTGGCGCAGGGAACAGGCCACAGCGCGCACGAGGCAGCGCCGCCCCGACCTGTTGACCGATGGGCAGTTGCGCGATGCGGATGCGAAAGACGACAGAAAGAGTTGATGGAGTGGCGCCGCAAGCGCCGGGAACTTGGGCAGATTTGGAAAACGTGTAGGGGAACCTCAAATGAGCAAGCATCCACTGATCGAGACGCTCGACAAGGAACAGATCGAGCAGTTCGACAAGAAAATCCCGGACTTTCGGCCGGGGGATACCGTGGTCGTACAGGTACGCGTCAAGGAAGGTGAGCGCGAGCGCTTGCAGGCCTTTGAAGGTCCGGTGATTGCACGACGCAATCGTGGACTGCACAGTGCGTTCACGGTGCGCAAGATCTCCAATGGCGTGGGCGTGGAGCGTACCTTCCAGCTGCATTCGCCGCTGGTGGAAAGCATTACCGTGAAGCGCCGTGGTGACGTGCGGCAGGCCAAGCTCTATTACCTGCGTGAGCGTTCCGGCAAGGCTGCGCGGATCAAGGAAAAAATCCGCTAGCAGCTGGCACCGGTTCCACGGCCGCTGTGCTCACCAGCCACGCCTCGCACCAGCAACTGGCCGAGGCGTGGCTGGATGCGGTCTGGATGGAAAAAGGTCTGAGTCAGAACACGCTCACTTCCTACCGTCGCGATATCGATCGATTTCTTTCCTGGGTGGAGGCGCGCGGACAGCACTGCGCCCAGATGGATCGTGCCGGCGTCAACGCCTACCTCGCGGATGCCATTGCCGGGGGTGCACAGGCGCGCACCACCGCGCGCTGGCTTTCCAGCCTGCGTGGTTTCTACGGCTGGCTTCTACGTGAGCAGCACGTCGCCACCGATCCCACCCTGCAGGTCGAGCGGCCGCGCATCGGCCGACCACTGCCGCATACCCTTTCGGAAACCGAAGTTGACGCGCTGCTGGATGCCCCGGACACCCGTACTGCCATCGGCCTGCGGGATCGCGCCATGCTGGAACTGCTTTATGCGTCCGGCCTTCGTGTCAGTGAACTGGTGGGGCTGAGCCTGGGTCAGTTGGGCCTGGAGCAGGGCGTGGTTCAGGTGGTGGGCAAAGGCAACAAGGAGCGGATCGTGCCCATGGGGGAGGACGCGTTGACCTGGCTGCAGCGCTACCTGCGGGATGGCCGGACGGAACTCCATGCCGGAGACAGCCATTACGTGTTCCCGGGACGGGCTGGCAAGGCGCTGACACGCCAGGCCTTCTGGTACCGCATTCGCCGGTACGCGGTTGCTGCGGGCATTCGCAAGCACCTCTCCCCGCACACGGTGCGGCACGCGTTCGCCACCCACCTGCTGAATCACGGTGCCGACCTGCGCGTCGTCCAGATGCTGCTCGGTCACAGTGACCTGTCCACCACGCAGATCTATACCCATGTCGCCCGGCACCGGCTGCGCGAGTTGCACGCAAGCCACCATCCACGCGGCTGATCCGGAACTTTGTACCGTTCGGCCAGACTAAACCGGTGGACGACTTGCTGCGTAACGATCGCCGTGGTTTGATCCGACCTCCCGAACAGTCTGATGCGGAGCCCATTTTGATTAAAGTTCTCATGATGAGCCTGGCGCTCGTCTTTGCCGGTATCGTCGATGCCGCGCCGCCGAAAAAGAAAGAAAGCCCGGCGGAACGCGTCCGCGCAACGTTCGAGCGTCTTTTCCCCAAGGTGAAGAACATCCGGGTCCAGGAAACTGTTATGCCGGGTATTTTCGAAGTGTCGATCCCGGGGGGCGATATCGTGTACGCCAGTGCCGACGGCAAGCATTTTCTCGTGGGCGCTGAGTTATACCGGGCCCAGGGGGACACCTTCGTCAACTTGTCCGAAATCCGGCAGTCGCGGGTACGGCGGCAGGCCATGGCGGACATCAGACCGGAAGATTTCATCACCTTCGCCGCCCAGGATGAGAAGGCACTGATCAACGTGTTCACGGATGTGGACTGCACCTACTGTCGCAAGATCCACCGCGAAGTGCCGGAACTGAATGCCCTGGGCGTCACGGTCCGCTATCTGGCTTATCCGCGCGCCGGGGTCGGATCCAAGTCCTACCAGCGCGCAGTGACCGCCTGGTGTGCGCCGGACAAGCAGGCCGTACTGACCGAGCTCAAGGCGCGTCGGGCCGTGCCGATTGCGATGTGCGAGGATAATCCGGTAGCAGAGCAATACCAGTTGGGTGGTGCGCTGGGCGTGCGTGGTACGCCGGCGATCGTGCTGGAGTCGGGTCGTATGCTGCCGGGTTACATGCCCGCGAAGGACCTTGCGCGCGCCGCCGGCGTGGACGTGCCGGAGTAGGGCGTGCACTGATGCCGGCGGCATGTTTCGCCGCCTCCCAAATCATTTCCCTGCTGCGTCGGCCCGTTGGCGGCCTACAATGATGGTATTCATGAAATTGTACGGACGCCATCCGTGAACACCGATTTTCCGCGCATCCAGCGCCTGCCGCCGTACGTGTTCAATATCGTCAACGAGCTCAAGCGCGAAGCGCGGGCGCGCGGCGAGGACATCATTGATTTCGGCATGGGCAATCCGGACCAGCCCACGCCTGCGCACATCGTCAGCAAGCTGGTGGAGACGGCGCAGCGCAACGATACGCACCGCTACTCTGTGTCCCGCGGCATCCCCCGTCTGCGCCGTGCCATGAGTCGCTGGTACGCAGACCGCTATGCGGTGGAGCTCGATCCCGAAAGCGAAGTGATCGCCACCATCGGTTCCAAGGAGGGCCTGGCGCACCTGGCGCTCGGGATCGTCGGGCCGGGTGACGCGGTGCTGGTGCCCAATCCCTCCTACCCGATTCATCCCTACGGGTTTGTCATTGCCGGCGCAGACATCCGCCATGTCCCGCTGACCGATGAGGTGGATTTCTTCGAGGAACTGGAACGGGCGATCCGCCAGTCCTGGCCGAAGCCGAAAGCGCTGGTGCTGAATTTTCCCGGCAACCCGACCACCCGCTGTGTGGATCTGGATTTCTTTGTCCGGGTGGTCGAGGTCGCCCGTGAACATGAGATCTGGGTGATTCAGGATCTGGCGTACGCCGATATCGTGTTTGACGGGTACCGGGCACCTTCGATTCTCCAGGTGCCGGGTGGACGCGATGTGGCGGTGGAATTCTTTTCCCTGTCGAAAAGCTACAACATGCCCGGCTGGCGGGTGGGATTCTGTTGTGGCAACCCGGAGTTGATTGCGGCACTGGCCCGTATCAAGTCCTATATGGATTACGGCACGTTCACACCGATCCAGGTGGCGGCGATCTCGGCATTGGAGGGGTCGCAGCAGTGCGTGGCGGATATTTGTGACCAGTACCGGAACCGGCGGGACGTGCTGTGTCAGGGTCTGAACGCGGCCGGATGGCCGGTCACGCCGCCGCGGGCGACCATGTTTCTGTGGGCCAAGATCCCGGCGCCGTACCGGGAGATGGGCTCGCTGGAGTTTTCCAAGAAACTGCTGCGCGAAGCGCAGGTGGCGGTCTCTCCTGGCATCGGGTTTGGCGAGTACGGGGATGATCATGTCCGCTTTGCGCTCATCGAGAATGAGCATCGTACCCGCCAGGCGGTGCGCGGTATTCGGCGCATGCTGCGCCGGGATGGCCTGGAGGCGGCGACGGCCGCGAGTTCTGCCTGAGGCAGGAATTTTTTCCCGCCCGCTGATCGGGTAAACTGCGCGGCTTCCCGTCAGCAAGCGGCCCGAAAAACCCGTATGAACGCCAATTCAGCATCCAGTGGCTCCGGTTCCCCGGTCCGTGTCGGCATTTGCGGTCTGGGTACCGTGGGTGGCGGCACCTTCGAGGTGCTGACCCGGAATGTCAGCGAGATCGCGCGGCGTGCCGGGCGCGCGATTGAGGTCGTGAGTGTGGGTGCGCGCAGTGACAAGCCCCATCTGGACCTGGCCGGGGTCCGGGTCGAAAAGGACATTTTTGCACTGGCTGATGATCCGGACGTCGAGGTGCTGGTCGAACTCATCGGAGGCTATGACACCGCCAGGGAGTTGGTGCTCCGCGCGATAGATAATGGCAAGCACATTGTCACGGCCAACAAAGCGCTGATCGCCGTGCACGGCAACGAGATTTTCCAGCGCGCGCACGAGCGCGGCGTGATGGTGGGGTTCGAGGCAGCGGTCGCCGGCGGCATTCCAATCATCAAGGCCATCCGCGAGGGGCTCTCCGCCAACCGGATCGAGTGGATTGCCGGCATCATCAACGGGACAGGCAATTTCATTCTCAGCGAGATGCGCGACAAGCAGCGTGATTTCGGGGAAGTGTTGGCCGAAGCGCAGGAACTCGGCTATGCCGAGGCAGACCCGACCTTTGATGTCGAAGGCATTGATGCGGCCCACAAGCTGACGATCCTGGCTTCCATCGCGTTCGGCCTGCCGCTGCAGTTTGACCGGACCTATACCGAAGGGATTTCAGCGATCAGTCAGCTCGATGTGCAGTACGCAGAAGAGCTGGGGTATCGCATCAAGCATCTCGGTATTACTCGCCGCACGGCCACCGGTGTGCAGTTGCGGGTCCACCCGACGCTGATTCCCGAGCATTGCCTGATCGCCAACGTGCATGGCGTGATGAACGCGGTGCTTGTCCACAGCGATACCGTGGGCTCCACGCTGTATTACGGGCCGGGCGCGGGTGCCCAACCTACCGCCAGTGCCGTGGTGGCTGATATCGTGGACGTCGCCCGGAATGCGGACGTGCCGCGCGAGCGCCGGGTGCCGCATCTGGCATTCCACCCGGATGTCCTGTCGGATGCGCCGGTCTCCGGTATTGAAGAGGTCTCCTGCGGCTACTACCTCCGCCTGCAGGTGGAAGACCGCACCGGGGTACTGGCGCGCATTTCCTCGGTGCTGGCGGAACGGGCCATCAATATTGAGGGGATCATTCAGAAGGAAGATCCGTCCGCCGAAGCGGATTCCGGCTGGGTGCCGGTCGTGTTGATGACCGGGATCGTCAGCGAGGCTGACATGAACGGTGCCATTCAGGCGCTGGAAGCACTCCCGGAGGTTGCCGGGCAGATCGTACGCATTCGCGTCGAACATCTCGACGCCAACTAGCGGGAAGCAGAATCATGACGCATCGTGAGCGCTACACGGGTTTGATCGACAAGTATCGGGACCACCTGCCGGTTACCGACGACATGCGGCTGATCAGCCTGGGCGAGGGCAATACCCCGCTGATCCGGCTCAACAACATTCCGCATACCACCGGCAAAGAGGTGGATCTGTATGTGAAGTTCGAGGGACTGAACCCGACCGGCTCGTTCAAGGACCGGGGCATGACCATGGCGGTGACCCGCGCGGTGGCCGATGGCAGTCGCGCCATTATCTGTGCCTCGACCGGCAATACCTCGGCGGCAGCGGCAGCCTACGCAGCCCGCGCGGGCATCCAGGCGTTCGTGCTGATCCCGGAAGGCAAGATCGCCATGGGCAAACTGGCCCAGGCCATGATACTCGGTGCCCAGGTGATCCAGATTGCCGGCAACTTCGATGTGGGGATGGCGCTGGTCAAGGAAGTGGCCCAGGAGGCGCCGGTCACCATCGTGAACTCCATCAACCCGTTCCGGCTGCAGGGCCAGAAGACGGCCGCCTTTGAAATCGTCGAGGAGCTCGGGGGCGCCCCTGACTTCCACTGCCTACCGGTGGGCAACGCGGGCAATATCACGGCGCACTGGATGGGCTACTGCGAGTA
>JBFKXW010000083.1:0-8919 GCA_041637915.1 Pseudomonadales bacterium
CGGGTTGTCCGTGATCACGCACCGCATTGTGCGTGAATGCCGGCGCTGCCTGTGCGTGGAAACCCGCCCAGGCCTATAAGTTGCTGAATCATAAAGAATGACTGGCTCCCGGGCCGGGCGCGGTCGCGGGCCGGTGCCCTTGGGCGGGGCACGGGTCGAGGTACAGTGCAGCGGCTCCTGGCGAGGGAACGCGGACCGGCAGGGAAGCCGGAGGCACAGGGAGGTGTCCGGAGCGGGGTATGCAGGGAAGCGTGCCCCAAACAGAAAGGCGGCCCGGTGGGCCGCCTTTTTTTATCGATTCTGAGGCGTCAACGCTCCAGCAATTCTTTCTTGCCAGTCTTCTCGGCCCACTCGTCAGCATCCGCCGGCGCATCTTTCTTCTCGGTGATGTTGGGCCACTTTTCTGCAAGTTCTGCATTGATCTCCAGGAACTCCTCCTGGCCTTCCGGAATTTCATCCTCGGCGTAGATCGCGGTAACCGGGCACTCCGGCTCGCACAGGGCGCAATCAATGCACTCATCGGGGTGAATGACCAGGAAATTTGGCCCTTCATAGAAACAGTCCACCGGGCAGACTTCCACACAGTCGGTGTACTTGCACTTGATACAGCTTTCGGTCACTACGAAGGTCATTGGAAGTCCTCTGTTCTACCCCTTTCAGCGGGAGCGCAATTGTAGGCAGGCTGAGCGATCGGTACAAGCGATGACCACCGGCTCCGCCTTTGGTCTGGCACCCCCACGGTGGCTTCGCCGTGCCCACCCGCCCATGCCCTGGCGGTTTCCGTAGGGCTCTGCGTCAGGAGGCCGGCAAGCCGCCGTCGCGCCGTGCAAATTTCCTACAGTAAACCTTTGAGAGTATAGAGATAATCCAGCGCCGCGCGGGGCGAAAGCTGATCCGGCTCGCACTCCTGCAGACTGGCCACGGCCGGGTGCGGAGGTTGTGGCGCAAACAGGTCCGGTTGCCGGGCTGGGGCAGTGGCGGGGTGGCGGCCCTGGGGTGTCGGGCTTTCCTCCAGTTCCTGCAGTTTTGCCTGCGCTTCGGCGATGACGGCATCGGGAACACCGGCAAGGCGTGCAACCTGCAAGCCGTAGCTGCGACTGGCCGGCCCCTCTTTCACGCTGTGCAGGAACACAATCCGCTGCGCGTGCTCCACCGCATCCAGGTGCACGTTCTGCACCGCCGGCAGCGCAGCGGCCAATTCCGTCAGCTCAAAATAGTGGGTCGCGAACAGCGTGAACGATCCCGCCTGCTCCGCCATATGGCGGGCACAGGCCCAGGCCAGGGACAGGCCATCATAGGTGCTGGTGCCGCGGCCGATCTCATCCATCAGTACCAGACTGCGCGGCGTGGCGTTATGCAGGATGTTCGCCGTTTCGCTCATCTCCACGAGAAAGGTGGAGCGCCCGCCGGCCAGGTCATCTGCTGAGCCGACACGGGTGAAGATGCGATCGGTCAGGCCGATGCGCGCGCTGTCCGCAGGCACAAAGCAGCCGGTGTGCGCCATCAGTACAATCAACGCAGTCTGGCGCATGTAGGTCGATTTACCGCCCATGTTCGGCCCCGTGATGACCAGCATGCGGCGTTCCTGATTGAGCAACAGGTCGTTGGGAACGAACGGCGTTTCCGTCAGACCCTCGACCACCGGGTGGCGGCCCGCCACGATTTCCAGCATGACTTCATCGCAGATTTCAGGACGAATGTAGCGTCCGGCGTCGGCGCGCTCGGCGAATGTCGCCAGTACATCCAGTTCTGCGAGGGCAGCAGACAGTGCCTGCAGATCATGCAACTGCTCGGCGAGGCGTTCCAACAGCCCCTCGTACAGCGACTTCTCGCGCGTTAGTGCCCGGCTGCGCGCACTGAGCGCCTTTTCTTCATGCGCTTTCAGCTCCGGCGTGATGAAGCGCTCGGCATTCTTCAAAGTCTGCCGACGGGTGTACTCCTCCGGAACGACATCGCTCTGGCCTCGACTGATCTCGATGTAATACCCATGCACACGGTTGTAGCCGACTTTGAGATTGGCAATCCCGGTGCGCTCGCGCTCCCGAAGTTCCAGTTGGGCCAGATAGTCGCCGGCGTTCTCACTGAGAGCCTTCAACTCATCGAGCTCGGCATCGTAACCCGTGGCGATGACGCCGCCATCGCGCGTGACGGCGGGCGGATTTTCCACGATGGCGCGGTGCAGCAGTTCGGCCAGATCCGGAAACGGCCGTGCCCGCGTGGCGATCGTTGCGAGTTGCGTACCGGGCAACTCAATCAGCACCGACTGCAGGTCCGGCAGACGTTGCAGTGCAGTTCGCAGCCGTACCAGGTCCCGTGGGCGCGCGCTGCGCAGGGCGACGCGTGTCAGCACCCGTTCGATGTCGCCCATGCCATCCAGCAGGGCACGGGGCGCCTCGAACTGCAGGTCCTGCAACAGCACCGCAACGGCGTCCTGGCGCTGCTGCAGTGCCTGCAGATCGCGGAGCGGGCGATGCAGCCAGCGGCGCAGCAGCCGGCCGCCCATGGGCGTCTGGGTCTGGTCCAGGACCGAGGCCAGCGTATTGCTGGTACCACCCGAGAGGTTGCTGGTGATCTCCAGGTTGCGCCGGCTTGCTGCATCGATCAGCACCGCGTCATCGTGGCCTTCCGGTACGAGCGCGCGAATATGCGGTAGCAGGCTGCGCTGGGTGTCCCGTGCGTACTGCAGCAGGCAGCCGGCAGCCCCCTGGGCAAGGCGCAGGTCCTCGCAACCGAAACCGCGCAGATCCCTGCAGTCGAACTGTTCGCACAACAGCTTGCGAGCGGTGTCGGTGTCGAACTCCCAGGGCGGACGTCGGCGGGCGATACCCTGCTGCGCAAAGCGCGCTGCCACCGGGCTGTCTTCCGGGATCAGCAATTCGGCAGGCCGCAGCCGCTCCAATTCTGCTGCCAGTTGTTCCTCACCGTGCACTTCCAGTGCGGTGAAGCGGCCGCTGCTCATGTCCAGTGCCGCGATGCCAAACGCCTCTGCGGCACCATGCAGGGCGACCAGCAGGCAGTCGGCTTTCTCGTCCAGGAGGCTTTCGTCGCTCAGGGTTCCCGGGGTGACAATGCGCACCACCTTGCGCTCCACCGGGCCCTTGCTGGTCGCGGGATCGCCGATCTGTTCGCAGATGGCGACCGAGCGGCCCAAGCGAACCAGCTTGGCGAGATAGGATTCAGCCGCGTGGAACGGCACGCCGGCCATGGGGATCGCATTGCCGGCAGACTGCCCCCGCTGGGTCAGGGTAATATCCAGCAGGCGGGCAGCTTCCCTGGCATCGTCGAAGAACAGCTCGTAGAAATCTCCCATCCGGTAGAACAGGAGTTGCTCGGGATGCTCTGCCTTCAGCCGCAGGAACTGCTGCATCACAGGCGTATGCTGACTGATCTGTGCTTCCGTGACAGACATGGTGCGGTGGGGTTTCCTTTGGTCGCTGGAGTGTACGCCAATCATCCAATGCAATGAAGGTGTCGTGGGCTGACGGCAGGGGATTCAGCCTGCCACCAGCGTGAAGCTTGCCCCCACGTACAGCCCATAGCCCGCTATCAGCGTAATCCCCTCCGTGCGACTGAGCCGGTGCCCGGTGTAGAGGAAGACCAGAAGCAGCAATGCAACGCCCAGCATCACCCACTGGTCGAACGCGGCCAGTCGGCCACTGACGGTTAGCGGCTGGACCAGAGCCGATACACCGAGGATACCCAGGACGTTGAAGATGTTGCTGCCCAGAATGTTGCCGACTGCTACATCACCGTGCCCGCGCAGGGCGGCGATCACCGAGACAGTGAGCTCCGGGAGCGAAGTCCCAACGGCGACGAGCGTCAGTCCGATCACGGCGGAGGAAACGCCGAGATCCTCCGCAACCCCGATCGCGCCGATCAGCAGGATCCTGGAGCCAACGATCAACAGGAGCAGGCCCAGTACCGTGGCCAGCGCCGACGCTGCCAGGGAACGGGGTACATGGCCCACTTCCGCCGCGCCAGCTTCGTGCATTTGGGCAACGGGCGTGGCGACGGCCCGCTCGGTCCAGTAGGCCCAGGTAAGGTAGGCGGCCAGCCCCGACAGCAGGATCAGGCCGTCCAGGTGCGAAAGTGCATCACTTGCGGCCAGCCAGATAAACAGAATCGTGGCGAGGATGACGGTCAGGGTATCGCGCTGCAGTGCCAGTCGGCTCACCGCCAGCGGCGTGATCACCGCACAGAGGCCGAGGATCAGCAGCACATTGGCGATGTTGCTGCCGACCACGTTTCCCAAGGCGATATCCGGTTGCCCGCGCAGTGCGGCATCAACGGAGACCACCAGTTCCGGCATCGAGGTGCCGAAACCAACGATGACCAGCCCGGAAAGCAGGGGCGACACCTTGAAATGGTGGGCAGCGCCGAGGGCGCCCCGGATGAGCAGTTCGCCCCCCGCAGTCAGGAGGCCGATACCGATGAGCAGGTAGATGGTGTTGGTCATCTGTTCGCAGATACACGATGCGTATCGCATCTCTGCGCGAGTGTAGTACCTTGTGGATGGCGACGTCAGCGCGCGAGTCTGGCACGGCGTCTGATCGGGCGTCTGCTTTAATGGACGATCAATGAAGCCAGTTAACTTTCTTCTGTGGCCGAACCCGTGACGGGCCTGCGCGATGCCACCCGGCTGCTGGCGGCGTCCGGCGTTCGCATCGCAACCCTGGAAACCTCGGCGGGCGGACGCATCGCGGCCGCCCTGACCGCGCTGCCCGGCAGCTCGGCCTGGTTCGACTGCGGGGAGGTGGCCTATTCCTACCCGGCCCGCCTCCGCCTGCCCGGCATGGTGGAAAGCGACCTGCAGCGTGAGGGGGCTGTCAGCGCGTGGGCGGTGGAGAAGCTCTGCTTGGCGATGCTGGAGCGCTCCGACGCCGGGTTGGTGCTGGCGGAGAGTTTCGTGGTCGGCCCGGACGGTGGACTGCCGGAAAAACCCGTCGGCTCTGGCTTTCTCTGCTGGCAGATGCGCGATCATGCTCCCTGGGTCAAGGCCTGCCGGTTTTCCGGAGACCGCGAGGCGGTTTTTGGTCAGATCGTCGAAGCGGCATTACAGGGCATCGTGGATTTGCTTACCGGGCTGCATCAGTCAATGCCCTGTTCCCGGTCTGACCGGCATTCGCCCAAATAAATTGTACGATCCGGATGACAGGGTCGCCCCCTGAGCTACCCGTTGGGTTACGCTGGCCGCAGATGGAAGGTCAGGTGATGGATTTTCGCCGCGAAGCTGGACCTTCAGGCAGAATTTGCTTTACTACTGTTCATCCATACAGTAGTGTTGGTTGAAAGGAAGCAGGCAGGGCAACTGGCCGGAGCGGGTGCGGGTTGGCCCGCAGGGGGTCTCAGAAGCAGGGATCTCAGGTAAGGTGAAAAGCAGTTCCGGCCGGTAATTTTAGAGATCAGGTTTACAAGGAGGTCAACATGGACGCCAATCGCGAAAAGGCTTTATCCGCAGCACTCAGCCAGATCGAACGTCAGTTCGGCAAGGGCTCCATCATGCGCATGGGCGATTCGGAGCGGGTGGCTGTACCGGCCATTTCCACCGGGTCTCTGGGACTGGACATTGCGCTGGGTATTGGTGGCCTGCCCAAGGGCCGCATTATCGAAATCTATGGGCCGGAATCCTCCGGTAAGACCACGCTCACCCTGCAGGCCATTGCGGAATGTCAGCGTTCCGGTGGAACTGCGGCATTCGTCGATGCTGAGCATGCGCTCGACCCCACCTACGCGGAGAAACTGGGTGTGAACGTCGATGATCTGCTGGTGTCGCAGCCCGATACCGGTGAACAGGCACTCGAAATTGCCGACATGCTGGTGCGCTCCGGTGCGGTGGATATCGTCGTGGTCGACTCCGTGGCCGCGCTGACGCCGAAGGCAGAAATCGAAGGCGAAATGGGCGACACCCATGTCGGCCTGCAGGCACGCCTCATGTCGCAGGCGCTGCGTAAGATCACCGGGAATGTGAAGCGCTCCAACTGCATGGTGATTTTCATCAACCAGATTCGCATGAAGATTGGTGTGATGTTTGGCAACCCGGAGACCACGACCGGCGGGAATGCGCTCAAGTTTTATGCCTCCGTGCGTCTCGACATCCGTCGGATCGGCGCGGTGAAAAATGGTGATGAGGTGGTCGGTAACGAGACGCGCGTGAAAGTGGTGAAGAACAAGGTCGCACCGCCGTTCCGCCAGACGGAGTTCCAGATTCTGTATGGCACCGGGATCTACCGACTGGGTGAGATCATCGATCTGGGGGTGCAGGAAGGCATCATCGACAAGTCGGGTGCCTGGTACAGCTACCAGGGCGACAAGATCGGTCAGGGCAAGCAGAACGCAGCGCAGTTCCTGGGCGAACATGCCGAACTGGCCGCTGGCATTGAGGCGCAGATTCGTGAGCGTCTGATGCCACAACTGGCTTCGGCATCCACCAAAACCGACGAGCCCGCAGCGGAACTGGAAGAGGCCTGATTCGCGTACCGGCGGAAGCCGGAAACTGTGCGGCTGATTTTCTGGCGCCCGGCGCAACCTGATGAGTGAACCGGACGAGCCGGGCACGCAGGATGCGCCGGGCGTCGTGCGTACGACCCGCAGGTCAAGCACGCTGGGCGCATTGCGAGCGGCGATGGCCGACATCCTGGCGCAGTCTGACACCGGGCGGAATACGCTGGCGGGCTCGTGTGCGGGTGTGCCGGAGCATAGCGGGCGGGCCGGTGCAGGGTCTGAACCGGAAACAGCTGACGCAGACACGATCAGGCCTGCAAAAGCCGGCCCCTGGAACGCCGACGGATCGGATGTCAGGCCGGGGCAGCGCCGTCAGAAAGGTGCCCGTCAGAAAGGTGCCCGTCAGAAAGGTGCCCGTCAGACCAACGGCAATCGCTCGAACACGACCCACCAGGAAATTGCCTCGCTGAATGTACAAACGCCGGAAGACCCGGTCCGGCTGGTGCGCGCACAGGCCATGAGCGCATTGGCGCGCCGAGAGTACGCGCGGGTCGAACTGCGGCGGCGTTTGCTGCAGAAGTGTGCTGACGTTGAAGTCGTGGATACGGTCCTGCACGAACTGCAGGAGCGCGGTCTGCAATGCGATCATCGGTTTGCGGCCTCTTTTCTCCGGTATCGTGCGGGCAAGGGCTATGGGCCGATCCGGATCCGGCAGGAGCTTGCACAGCGCGGGGCTGGCGTGGAGGTGGTAGAGCAGGCGTTTCAGGGCTGCGGGATCGACTGGCGGGAGCGGGCTGAAGAGGTGCGCCAGAGGAAATTTCGGGGTCCGCTTCCCGAGACATTCCAGGAGCGCGCCAGGCAGTTTCGTTTTCTGTCCTATCGTGGTTTTGATGTCAGCGATCTGGGCTGCTAAGTTGCCTGCCATGCCGGCAGGGAGCGTTTCATGCTGAACGCAGCAACAATCGCTGGGTTGGCTCGTTGTGCAACGGGCCAGGGCCGGCCGGCAATCATGATCCGGTCCCGCGTGTGAACACGGCATCTGCGGTGCGCGATGATCGCCGTGCCGTCTGGTCATGGGCATTGTATGACTGGGGCAACAGCGCCTATTCCACGGTGGTCATCGCCGGTTTCTTCCCGATCTTCTTCAAGCAGTACTGGTCTGTCGGTGTGGAAGCGACGGAAAGTACGTACTGGCTTGGCGTCGCAAATTCTGCCGCCAGTCTGCTGGTCGCGTTGATGTCCCCGGTGCTGGGTGCGCTTGCGGATCAACTGGGGCGTCGCAAGGGCATGCTGTTTGTGTTCGCCTGTCTGGGTGTGGTGTCCACCGGCTGTCTGTTTCTAGTGGAGAAGGGCGCATGGGAACTCGCAGCGGTCGTGTTCGTGTGCTCCCTGGTGGGTTTCTCCGGCGCCAATCTTTTCTATGACTCCTTGTTGAAAGTGGTCGCCGGCGCGGAGCGGGTCGATCGTATTTCGGCGCTCGGCTATTCGCTCGGGTACCTCGGTGGCGGGTTGTTGTTCGCTGTGAATGTCTGGATGACCCTGAGCCCCGCAACATTCGGGCTGGCCGATGCGGCACAGGCCGTGCGCATTTCCTTTCTGTGTGCCGCAGGCTGGTGGGCTTTTTTCTCCATCCCCATCCTCTTGTTCGTTGCAGAAGAACATCGCGCGAGCGTGTCCACGCGGGTAGCTGTTTCTGCCTCACTGCGTGAATTGCATCGAACCCTCACCCATCTGCGCAGCCTGCGACAGGCCTGGACGTTTCTGCTGGCGTACTGGCTGTACATCGACGGCGTCGACACGATCATCCGCATGGCGGTGGACTACGGCCTTTCCATTGGACTGGAAAGCACGGACCTGATCACCGCGCTGCTGATCACGCAGTTTGTGGGGTTTCCGGCCGCCATCGTGTTCGGACGGATCGGCGAGCGCATCGGTGCCAGGCAGGGTGTCCTGATTGCGATCGGAGTGTACATCTGCGTGACGGTGTATAGCGTGTTCATGCAGAGCGCCTGGCAGTTCTACGTGCTCGCCGTTGTGATCGGTTTGGTGCAGGGCGGCGTGCAGGCGCTGAGCCGCTCGCTTTATGCCCGCTTTGTGCCGGCCGGACGACAGGCTGAATTTTTCGGCTTCTACAACATGCTGGGCAAATTCGCCGCCGTGCTCGGGCCGGTGTTGGTTGGCTGGACTGCGCTCTTTTTCGACAGCAACCGCATTGGCATCCTTGCTGTACTGGTGTTGCTGATCGCTGGTGGTGCCTTGCTCCTGCGAGTGGATGTGGCAGCCGGGGAGCGCGAGGCCCAGGCGTTTCGTTAGCGCCTGTCCAACGTTGGTATCTCGCCGACTTGGACGGGGCATTCGTTTCGGCTCTGTGCGTGCGAGCCGACATTTCATATTCCGACGCCGTCACGAAAAGAGCTGCAATGCATTCTTTCGCGAGTCTGCGATGGTAGTTACTTTTGGTTTTGTGAATTCCCGTAA
>JBFKXW010000084.1:0-8829 GCA_041637915.1 Pseudomonadales bacterium
CGGCGCTGGCAGGGCTGATCGTCTGGTTGGGGGTTTTCCCGGACAGCCTCATGCAGTTTGTGCAGCACGCAGTTCGCGGACTGTCCTGACACCCGGTTACTTGTCCTGCTCGCGCCTGGCGACCAGCGATTCAAGCCGTTTTCTGCGCAGTTCCAGACGCTCCAGCTTTTTCCGGATCGCCTCCCTGACGTTGTCCTCCTTGGCGGCCTTGAGTTCTTTCTCCACCTCCTGCGCTTCCGAACAGGTCTGTGCAAGTTTCTCCCGGAGTCGCTCGGTGGATTCCGCTTCCTCCGCCTTGTCGAACACCATTTTCTCGGGACTGCCGGCAGTTTTGGTGCCGTGTTCAGACTCCAGCACGTGTGGTGGAACAAATCGTGTCTCGTCTGCCCGTCGCTGATTCATAAAGGAGGGCGAAACGATTTCGACATCTGCGCCGTGCAGTGCATCCAGCATGCAGGCGCGCAGCCGCGACCGGGCACTCAGTAACTGTTTGGAGTCCGGCAGCATGCCAGCGATGCGATACAGCACTGAGAAATCACCCAGTTCCATGATCTGTACGAATGGTTCTGCCAGGTTGGCCTCGCGCGCCGCTTCCAGCAGCAGTGCCTCGATCTGTTGTCGGGGGATTTCATAGCCGAGGGATACCTGTGCGGATACCACGGTACCCTCGGCATGGACCACTTTCACGGGATGCGTCACCAGAAACAGGTTCGGCAGCGTGGTGAGGTCACGATCCTCGGTCTGAATCTCCACGTGCAGCAGGCCACGCTCACTGACGCGCCCAAAATGCTGATCGACACGAATGAAATCACCGATCTTGAAGTAGCGCACGCTGCTGAGCATGAACCCGGCCATCATGTTCCCGACGAAGGTCGTCGACGAGAGTGCAATAATGGCCGAGAGCAGAATCCCGAGAAAACTGAACAGTTGCCCGCGCATGGCATCGCTGATCGGTGCCGTAAGCAACAGGAACACCGCACCAAAGAACCCCAGTAGCAGCATCTTGATCTGGATCGACATACGGCTACCGGGTTGGTTGCCGTAATAGCGGTTCAGCAGGCGATGCGCGAGCAACATGCTGAGCAACACCAGGACCAGCGTGATGGCGCTTGGCAACAGCTTCAGCAGCAGCTTCATGGTTTCGTCCTGCATGTACGCGACCTTCCCAACCGGCGAAAAATGTGGAACTTGCTATGTTGTTGAAAGGATAAACGCTCTGGTCAGCCCACGCATGCCCTCCGACTCGTCTCTCGACAAACATTGGCGCATTGCGCAGCCCGATCTGGCCCGCGCCATTGATGATCTCCTGCAGATCGCTGGCGGTCATCGCCAGAACGATTTTCTGTACCGGGAAATGATCCGCACCGTCGTGCGGATGCACGAGCGGCAGGCGGATCGCTGGGATGCAAAGATCGTCGCCAATACCGTGCGGGAAATGGAGGCTGCCTTCGCCCGGTTGGCCCACTTTCATCATCAGCGAAAGGTGACCGTGTTCGGGTCGGCACGGGCACAACCGGGTTCACCGATCTACCAACTGGCTCGCGATCTCGCTGCTCATCTGGTCGAAGATGACTACATGGTCATCACCGGGGCCGGCCCTGGCGTTATGCAGGCCGCCAACGAGGGGGCAGGGCGCGAGCAAAGCATCGGCCTGAACATCAACCTCCCGTTTGAACAGGAAGCCAACCCCGTGATGCAGGGTGCACTGGGTTTGCTGGAATTCCGTTTTTTCTTCGTTCGCAAGCTGTTCTTCGTGCGGGAAGCGGATGCGGTCGCGGTTTTTCCGGGCGGATTCGGCACGCTCGATGAGGCACTGGAACTCAAGACACTGGTGCAAACGGGCAAGAGCCCGGTAATACCCATCCTGCTGGTTGATGTGCCCGGCGGATCGTACTGGCAGCGCTGGCTGGACTTTGTCCGGGAGGAACTGCTGGCGAATGGCTACATTTCAGAGCATGACATGGCTTTGTTTCGCGTGGTGACCTCCACGCAGGAAGCCTGCGAGGAGATTACCCGCTTCTACCGGAACTACCACTCATCCCGTTGGGTGGATGACCAGATGATCCTGCGGCTCGGGCATGATATCCCGGCGGCCTCTGTGGAAGACCTGGCCGATCGTTTTTCGAGTCTGTGTGTGCGCGGCCGCATCCATCGATGCAGTGCGCTGGAGGCGGAAGAGGATGAGCCAGAACTGGCGGACCTGCCGCGAATTGCTTTCCACTTCAATCAGCGTGATTTCGGAAAACTGCGCGAGTTGATCGACGCGATCAATGCCAGCCCGCGTGTCCACGCCTGATTGCGTCGCAATTTTTGCGGAAACTGCCTAGACTGGGTTTCATTCTGCAGAAGAAATCGGCCTGCAAGCCCGTAGCACCATGCATGATGGCAATGGGAATCCAATCTCCGCCGCACAGCGCGCAGCGCGGCGAAAGGTCGTGCGGGATGTCTGGATCGGCGCGGGTCTGCTGATGCTCGCGGTAGGCGAAAATGCAGGCATCGCGGTCATCGCGCTGGTTTGCACCTGCCTGTCCTTCATGATCATGGACGAAATGTCCTGACCCGGGCGTCCCGTTAAATGACGGTTGTGGTGCCATCCAGCAGGTCGTGGTACCTGCGCTTGATGGGTGTGGCCCGGATGGCGCGCTCACGGCGATCCCGCGCATCCCGGCACAGGTCCAGAATCAGGTCCGTCACCAGGGTTCGCCAACGCTGAATGCCTGCTTCCCGGGACAGTGCTTCCGGCGGAATGTCGACTGCCTCTCCCACATTGAAGACGACTTTGACCGGTCGGGGCAGGGGCGTTTTCGGAATCGACAGGTAGTCAAAACCGGGACTGGTCAGCTTTTTCAGCAGTTGGCTGTTGCGCGTGACGATGCGCGGCATCGCCTCTTCGAAGCCGTAATGCCCGATGGGAATCACGGGCACCGGCTGTTGCGCCAGCATGCGCAGAAAACCCGTGTGAAATGGATTGATTTCGTCAGTCGGACTGCGCATGTCAATGCCTTCCGGATAGACCAGCAGACTCTCGCCGCTGCGCAGGATGCGCACCCCCTCGGTAATGCTGGCCGGCCGCGCACCCAGACCACGGGCGATCCCGGACCACGGGCCGCGCAGGAAACCCTGCCACGCCAACGGTCGAACGATGCGTCCCGGCTCCAGTTCGGCGAGTCGCAGCAGCAGGATCAGGCTGTCCAACTGGAGGAGTGGCGCATGCTTGGCAACCAGCATGACCGGACCATCGCCGAGACCGGGGAGGTTTTCCTCGCCCAGAATCTCCAGCTGAAAATATTGTTCCAGGAAGTGGTTTACCTGTGGCAGTCGCGATTCACGCCGGAGTTTCTGGATCAGGTTCATCGGGCGGACTGACGCCTAACCGCCGGCTTTGCGCGTACGGAACCGTTCGTACGCCGGGAAATTTCGCAGCAGGGTGCCCACTACCAGGGAAAACAGCTTGCCGTACGGCGGACGCAGTAGCATGGTGGCTGCGATGCGGCGCTGGATGAACACGGCTTTCTTCTTGGAAAAGTTCATGAACCCATCGTAGCCGTGATACGCACCCATACCGCTGTCTCCGACACCGCCAAACGGCAGGTTGTTCTGTGGCAGGTGATAGATACACCCACCCAGTGTCACCCCGCCTGATATGGTTTCATTGAGCACACGGTCGACGCTCTTCTTCTCATTATCAAAGTAATAGAGTGCAAGTGGGCGAGGGCGGTCATTGATGTAGTCGATGGCCTCGGTCAGGTTCCGGTAGGTGACGATCGGCAGCACCGGCCCGAACAGTTCCTCCTGCATCACGGTGGTGTCATCCGGCGCATTCCAGACAAAGGTGGGCGGGAAGACCCGGTTCTGCCGATTGCAATCCTCACTGGCCGGGTTGACCACCTCGACCCGGGCACCACGATCGCGCGCCTCCTGTACGATCTTTTCCAGTCGCTCGTAATGGCGGTCCGTGATGATGGTGGTGTAGTCCGTGTTGGCAACCAGCTTCGGATAGAATTGTGCCGTCACCTCTCGTGCCCGCTCCATGAACTCCTCGGTTTTCCCCTCGGGGAGCATTACGTAATCCGGCGCCACGCAGGTTTGCCCGGCATTGGAGAACTTGCCATTCACGATGCGGCGCGCGGCACTGTCCAGCGGATAGTTTTCCCCGATCAGTGCCGGGGACTTGCCACCCAGCTCCAGGGTCACCGGGGTCAGATGTTCGGCGGCATTCCGCATAATGATCTTGCCGACCCGGGTGGAGCCGGTGAAGATCATGTGGTGAAACGGCAGCTTGGAGAACTCGCCGGCCACCTCCACGCCGCCGGTGACGACCGTGACGTACTCCTCCGGATACAGTTCAGCGATCATCTTTTTCATCAGTTCGGCCGTCACCGGCGCGAGTTCGGATGGTTTCAGCATGACGTGGTTGCCGGCGGAGAGGGCGCCGATCAGGGGAGACAGGGTCAGGAGCAATTGGTAGTTCCAGGCTCCGAGAACACCGACCACACCCAGCGCCTGGTAGATGAATTTGGCGCCTCCCGGCAGGAACTGCCAGTTGGGCATGACCCGCTTGGGCTTCATCCATTTGTACAGGTGGCGCTTGGTATGGCGAATTTCATCGAGCAGGACGAAGATCTCCAGCAGAATGGTCTCCTGATGGGAACGGTTCCCGAAATCCTCGCTGATCGCCTCGCAGAACTCGGTCCGCATCTCGAGGAGCTTGTCCTTGAGCTGGTCGAGCGCATCGATTCGCTCGGCGTAGGTCGGTGGCACCCGGCGACTGCGGATCGCCTGTTTTTGTGCGTCCAGCAGGGCGGCAAGGTCCTGCCGGACGGGGGTTGCCCTGGAAATATCTGTGGCTGCGGACATGGGTTTACTCCCCAAATGATCGCTAAGTTCCTACTATAGGTGAACGCAGACTGCCTGCCTCTGCGAGGATTGTCTATGGCCGGGATACTGACGCGATTTTCGTTTGGCGCAATGACCCGTGTGGTGGTGTTGGTGCTGGGCGTGGCGCTGGTCGCACTGGCCGTTTCATTCCACATTTCCCGGCAGGGAATCGTCAGTGCCGAGCAGGAATGGCTTTCTTTCCAGGCGCAGAGCGCGCGCAAGCTGGCCATCTACAACCAGATGCGGGTCGAGATCGGCTTCGGTGGCCTGATCCACAATTTCAAGAACTACCTGCTGCGCAAGGAAGTTTTCTACCGTAACGAGGTCTACCTGCGCGCGCAGACCATGCACGATCTGATCGGCGAATACCGCACGCTGCAGATCACTGAGGTGGAAAGCGAAGCGCTGAAACTGATCGAGGAGGTCGTCAACAAGCTCGAGGGCAGCATGGCGGTGGCCGAGTCCCTGTTTGAGACCGGAATTCCACTTGAATCCATTGACACTCAGATCGCCTTCGACGAGGTGCCCTCGGTCTGGGCTCTGGACGCGCTGGCGGAGGTCGCGCTGCAAGAGCAGACCGCGGGGGAGCAGCGTCTGGTCAACGCCCTACGGGTCAGTATCGATCGCACCACCTGGATCGGCCTGTCGGTGATCATTTGCTTTGCCATATCGATCCTGTTGTTCCTGCTGGCCATGCGCGTGACCGTCGGTCGCCTGGAACAGACCACACGCGCAGTGAACGCCATTGCCGGCGGCAACCCCGATGTGGAAGTCCAGTACCTGGATGAACGCAATGAAATTGGCGACCTGGCGCGCGGAGCAGTCGCTTTCAAACATGCATTGGATCAGGTCCAGGAAACCAACTCGGAACTTGGCAGGACGATTCAGCAGCTGGAGGCCACCATGGAAAAGGCCGTGCAGGCTGAAAAGATGGCCTCACTGGGGCAGTTGGTGGCCGGTGTCGCACACGAAATCAACACCCCGTTGGGCGTGGCGATTACCGCGAATTCCATCTTGCCGGACGAGGCGGCGCGCATTCGGGAGGAAATTTCCGACGAGCGGCCCAGTCGCAATGAAATCCTCCAGATCGTGGATCGTGTCGACGAAGCGACCCGCCTGGTAACAGACAACCTGGACCGGGCGGCCCGTATGGTGGCCAGTTTCCGCCAGGTGGCCGCCGACCAGCACAATGAAACGGTCAGTCGGGTGGATCTTGCGAGCTTCCTGAAGCAGTTGTACGACACGCTGCAGCCCATGGTCAGCAACCGCGACGTCCGTATCCATATGTGCTGTCCGGAAGGGCTGCAGGTCTCCACCTATCCGGGCGTTCTTTCCCAGATGCTCACCCAGTTCACGTTGAACAGCCTCGACCACGCATTCGCCAACGGGCAGGCCGGTGAAATCCGGATCGAAATGACTCCGTCGGAAAATGGTGGGCTGGAACTGGTTTACAGCGACAACGGGCGTGGCGTCCCGGCCGAGGTTCGGGGGCGGATCTTCGATCCGTTTTATACAACGTCCCGGGGCGGCGGTCGCACCGGACTCGGGCTGCATGTGGTGTTCAACCAGGTGGTCAAGGTGTTGCGGGGAAGCATCACCTGTGAACAACCGGAAGGCGGCGGACTGCGTTTCCGGGCACTGGTGCCGCCTGTCCCGGAAACATCGGGGGAAGGGGCCTGATCGGAATGTGCCCCATGATGAGGCGGCGGCGCAGTCCCGGACGGCATTTAACATAATATAGATTATGCGTACTATCCCATGGGGGCAGCGACCGGGAGCCCTGGGCTTATGGATCAAAATGAAGTTGGCTACACTGCAATCTCGCATGACGCACCGAGCGCTCCGGATGGCCCCAGTCAAAATTCTTTTCCTCGAGGACAATGACGAAGATTTTGAGTTGCTGCGTGGGTATTTGCGCAATGGAGCGGACGCGCGCGCGTTCGAACTGCACCAGGCAAGACATCAGGAGGAAGCGATCGAGCTGTGTCGTGGTGAGGACTACTATCTGGTGATACTCGACTACCACCTGGGATACATGGAGACCGATGTCAGCGGCATTCAGGTGGCCAGACAACTCATGGGCCTGCCGTCTCCACCCAGGGTCATCATGACCTCGGACAACCCCGGTCTCGCAGAAGATCCGGACGTTGATTTTCTTTTGCAGAACAACATCCCCTTTTTGCCAAAAACAGAATTTCTTGAAACGAGGGTCTGGAGTTTCATCCGGAAAATCGCGCCGGTCTAGGCGGAAAAAAACGATCCAGACGCGTCGCTGAGGCGTCATTTCCCGGCACAGTCCGCCTTTTCATTTTTCGACTTCCTCAACCTGACGGGCTCAACTTAGCTGATAGGGCCCGGCACAGGGCATGAGCAGGATCTTCAGTTGCGTATCGCCGAGCTCCGTAGGCGTTGAAGATGACCCCGCCGATGTCCCGATTCTGAACCATGCAGCGGGGCAATCTGCACACCCGTCCTACGTCGAAACCTGCACCCGCGCCGAGTTTCTGAAAAGCCGGGGGCATGCCGCCCTGCAGACGCCTTTGGTTGCGATCACTGGCACGCCTGAAGGGCGCATCGATCCGGCACTGTACGCGCTGATCCGGGTCGGCCGATCCCTGTTTCTGCCAAAGAACCGCAGCACTGGACCGGGTCATGAACATCGCGTGCTCCCGCAAATTGCGCATCCTGTATCTGGAGGATGACCCGCACTTTGCCCCGTTGGCGCGTGATTACCCGGCGCGCGCCCATACTGTAAAAAAGCGCTCGCCCAGCGACCTTATCGGCAGGCCATCTTGTAATCCCGTGCGTATGCCTCATGCTTTGCCGCATGCGCGCCCTGCTGATCGTTCTTCTGTTTCCGGTACTTCTGCTGTTCCTGCTGTGGGGGCTGTCGCCCTATTACCTGCCGGATGTGGCACGCCATTTTGCCCTTCAGGAGAACCTGCAACTGGAGGAAATTTCGCTCGGCCGACCGGGCCCGCGCGGCTGGGTGATCCATCATGGTCGCGCCACGCTGCAGGATGGCACGGAAATCGAGGCGGGCGACCTGCTCCTGCATTGGCAACTGGCCGGCCTGCGGCATGGACGGCTGGCCCGGCTGGATATCGGCGAACTGGTGGTCCGACCCGCCACACCCCAAACCGAGCGTCAACCGGTCGCTGCCATGGTGCCCGCGGCAATCCCCGCCTATGTGTTGGAACAACTGCCGATCGATGCCTGGTCCATCAGCCGGCTGCGGCTGCAAATGCCGGACGATATGACCAGTAAAGATGCGAAAATACAATCAGTTGTAAATGGAAATAAAAGTAGAATCTCAATCTGGTCCATGCTCCAGACGCCGCAGGCCGCTTATGTTTCGCAGGTCGATGCACGCCCCGGGCACCGCCACCACTGGACGCTGCAGACCTTTCCCGCTGCGCAACCGGTGCTACAACTCCTGGAGTCCAGGCCGGAACCGGAGGGTCTGAAAACCGTCGGGCAGGCGCAGGTGGAAGCCGGACATCTGGCCGCCCTGCTCCGCGCACTGGGGCTGACCACACCCCCTGCCCTGGCAACGGTTGCCGGACAGGTACGCCTTCATTGGCAGGGCACGCTGCCCCCACAGATCCACCTGGACCGCCCCTGGAACGGTCTGCAACTGGAGGGTCAGTGCGAAGCGGAACTGCTCTACAGGTCGCAGGAGGCGGGTCATGGGCAACTGGATGCGGCCGTGACCTTCGCACTGGACCAGGGCCAGGTGATCTGGCAGGCGGCCCCGGAACTGCGCCTGCGTCTGGCGCATCCGGAGCTGGACCGGATGGCACGGGACAATCTGGGTGCCGGCACCGGGGATATCTGGACGGAATGGACCAGCCCCGTGGCGCTTCAGGGTCTCTGGAAGGGGGCGGAACAATCCGGCAATGCCGCCGGCTCCCTGCATCTGGAACTGCACGGCGGACGCACACTGCTGGC
>JBFKXW010000085.1:0-8812 GCA_041637915.1 Pseudomonadales bacterium
CCAGCCGGTCGCCACCAGTGGCACCAGAAAGATCAGGCTGATCAGTCCGAACTTCCCGCGGAACGACAGTTGATTCATCAACCGGATGGAGGGGGCCAGTAAGAACTTCACGACGGCGTATTATTCCTTGCTTCAGAGCAACAAATGCCGGATATCACCCAGCATCCTGGAGAGCGTGGTCACGAATCGGGCAGCCAGTGCGCCGTCGATCACACGGTGATCGTAGGAGAGACACAGTGGCAGCATCAGACGGGGTTCAAAGGAACTTCCGTTGTAGACCGGCTGAAAACTGGACTTGGACACACCCAGAATGGCAACTTCCGGCGCGTTCACAATGGGTGTGAATGCGGTGCCGCCAATGCCGCCGAGACTGGAAATGCTGAAGCAGGCACCTTGCATGTCTGACGGGGAAAGTCGCTTGTTGCGCGCTTTCTCCGCCAGCGCGCCACACTCCCGGGCCAGATCGTAGATCCCTTTTTCCGGCACATCGCGAAGTACCGGCACAACCAGACCCCCGGGGGTGTCTACTGCAATGCCGATGTGGCAATACTGTTTCTGAATCAGTTTCTCGCCGGACGGATGCAGCGAGGTATTGAAACGCGGGTGCTGGGTGAGCGCGCCCGCACAGGCTTTGACGATAAATGGCAGCAGGGTCAGCTTCACACCGTGCGCGGGGATGCTTGCGTTGTGCTCCTTGCGGAAGTTCTCCAGCCCGGTGATATCTGCATCATCAAACTGGGTCACATGGGGGACATGTAGCCAGGACCGGTGCAGGTTTTTCGCACTCAGCTTGTTGATCTTGCTGAGTTCGACCTCCTCGACGGGACCAAATCTGGAAAAGTCCACCTCCGGCATCTCCGGCAACCCGGTGCCCTCAGCCGCCCCGTTTCCTGCGCGGGCGAGCATGTCCCGCACATACTGCTGAATGTCTTCCTTCAGCACGCGCCCTTTGCGCCCACTCCCGGATACGCGGGCAAGATCCACACCGAACTCTCGCGCCAGGCGGCGCACCGCGGGCCCGGCGTGGACCGAAGTTTGCGGCGCGTAGCTGGCGGGTTTTGAGGGCACTGGTGGCTTGTCAGTCAGTTCCGCTGAATCTGGTTGCGGGGCCGACGCAGCCACCGGGGCTGACTTTTTCGGTGAAACGACGGCAGTTTCAGGTGCAGACGTTCCGCTGACCACCAGTTCGATCAGTGGGTCGCCCTCCGAGACCTTGCCATCCAGTCGCACAATGACGCTGGCAACCTTTCCGGCAGCCGGGCTGGGAATCTCCATGGAGGCCTTGTCGGACTCGAGTACGACAATGGGATCCTCCGCGGCAATCTCGTCCCCTTCGCTCACGCAGACTTCGATCACACTGACACCTTCCGCGCCCCCGATGTCGGGCACAGGCACGGTTTCCGTCCGGCTGGCGGTGCTCTCGGCGGGTGGCTCGTCTTCCCGGAGCGGCTCATCGCCACCGGGGGGTTCAGGCGCTGTAGCCTCCAGCACCGCGGCCTGGGTGGTGGGTGCCGTGCTCTCGGCATCCAGCACCAGAATGTCATGGCCTTCTGCAACCTTGTCGCCCACCGATACTTTCAGCTCCGCGACGACACCGGCGCTAGGCGACGGGATTTCCATGGACGCCTTGTCAGACTCCAGCACAATGAGGGACTGTTCTGGCACGACCTCGTCACCCGCCGCGACCAGGACTTCGATGACTTCCACTTCATCGGCACCGCCAATGTCGGGGACCTTGACCGCCTCCTTGCTCACCGGACGACTCCGTTCCTGCCTAGCTGTATTGCGGGTTGGACTTGTCCGGCTTTATGCCGAACTGTCCGATTGCGTTGCTGACTGTCTGCGCGTCGATGGTGCCCCGCTCATGCAGGGCCTTGAGCGCTGCGAGCACGACATACCGGCGGTCGACCTCGAAGAATTCGCGCAGCTTTGCGCGCGAATCACTGCGGCCAAACCCGTCGGTGCCCAACACGATGTATTCATGCGGCACCCAGGCGCGAATCTGCTCGGCGTACAACTTCATGTAATCGGTGGCTGCGATGACAGGACAGTTGCGATTGCCAAGACACTCTTCCACGAAGCTGGTGTGCGGTTCCTGCTCGGGGTGCAGCATGTTCCAGCGCGAAACATCATGACCATCGCGTGCCAGCAGGTTGAAACTGGTGACACTCCATACATCCACGTCGACATTGAAGTCACCGCGCAGGATGGCAGCCGCCTCGCGCACCTCCCGCAGAATGGCGCCGCAACCCAGCAACTGCACGCGCGGCTCCAGGCCTTCGTCGTCTTCTTCCAGAAGGTACATGCCACGACGAATGCCGTCCTCTGCCCCCTCCGGCATCTCCGGGTGGGCGTAATTCTCGTTCAGGGTCGTGATGTAATAGAAAACACTCTCGCGCTCCTGATACATGCGTCGCAGACCATCCTGCACAATCACAGCCAGTTCATAGGCGTAGGTCGGGTCATAGCTGATGCAGTTGGGAATCGTCTGGGCGAGGATGTGACTGTGGCCATCCTGGTGCTGCAAGCCCTCCCCATTCAGGGTCGTGCGACCGGACGTGCCACCCAGTAGAAAACCACGCGCCTGCATATCCCCGGCAGCCCATGCCAGGTCGCCGATGCGCTGAAAGCCGAACATTGAGTAATAGATGTAAAACGGAATCGTCGCAAAATTGTGCGAGCTGTAGCTGGTCGCGGCCGCCATCCAGGAGGACATCGCGCCGGCTTCGTTGATGCCCTCCTGCAGCACCTGCCCTTCCTGGCTCTCGCGGTAGAACATCATCTGACTGGCATCTTCCGGCTCGTAGAGCTGGCCGACTGAGGAATAAATACCGAGTTGCCGGAACAGCCCCTCCATTCCGAAAGTACGCGCCTCATCGGGAATGATCGGCACAATACGTTTGCCGATCTGCTTGTCCTTCAGCAGCGTCGAAAGCAGCCGGACGAAAGCCATGGTGGTTGAGATTTCGCGCTCTCCACTGCCCTTCAGGTGCGCATCAAATGCGCTGAGGTCCGGTATCGGCAATGCATCGAATTCATTTCGGCGCTTCGGCATGAAGCCACCCAGCCGATTGCGGAGATCCCGCATGTAGGCGATCTCGGGGCTGTTCTCGGGTGGACGGTAGTACGGAATCTTTTCCAGTTCCTCGTCGGAGAGCGGAATGCTGAAACGGTCCCGAAACTTCTTCAGCGAGTCCACGGTCATTTTCTTGACCTGGTGGCTGATATTCATCGCCTCACCGGACTCGCCCATGCCATATCCCTTCACGGTCTTGGCCAGAATCACGGTCGGTTGCCCGCGATGGCGAACGGCTGCGTGGTAGGCGGCATAGACCTTGTGCGGATCATGTCCACCCCGGTTCAGGTTCCAGATGTCCTTGTCCGACATCTTTTCAACCAGCTTGGCCGTCTCCGGATACTTGCCGAAGAACTTCTCACGCGTGTAGCTGCCGGGTTTGCTCTTGTAGGTCTGATACTCCCCGTCCACCGCTTCATCCATGCGCCGGCGCAGCATACCGGACGTATCGCGCTCCAGCAGCGGATCCCAGAGCCGTCCCCAGACCACCTTCAGGACATTCCAGCCGGCACCCCGGAAAACGCCCTCCAGCTCCTGGATGATCTTCCCGTTGCCACGCACCGGCCCATCCAGCCGCTGCAGGTTACAGTTGATCACGAAGACCAGATTGTCGAGATGCTCACGCCCGGCCATGTTGATGGCGCCCAGCGATTCCGGCTCATCACACTCGCCATCCCCGAGGAAGGCCCAGACCTTGCGGTTTCCCATGTCCACCAGACCCCGGTGATCGAGGTAGCGCATGAAGCGCGCCTGGTAAATCGCCTGTAATGGGCCGAGTCCCATGGAAACCGTGGGGAACTGCCAGTACTCCGGCATCAGCCAGGGGTGCGGGTAGGAAGTCAGCCCGTTGCCGTCGACATCACGGCGAAACCGGTCCAGATCCTCTTCATTGAAGCGGCCTTCCAGATACGAGCGCGCATAAATGCCGGGTGCGACGTGGCCCTGCACATAGAGCAGATCGCCCTCGCTCTTGTCGGACGGACCGCGCCAGAAATAGTTGAAGCCGATGTCATAGAGCATGGCACTGGACTGGAAACTGGCGATATGCCCGCCCAGATCGTCGCCGGACTTGTTGGCACGGAGCACCATGGCGAGCGCATTCCAGCGAATCAGGGAACGAATACGGCGATCCATGAACAGGTCGCCCGGCAGGGGCGCCTCGTCTTTCGCATGGATTGTGTTGCGATACGGCGTGGTGATCGCGCTGGGCAGGTCCACCCCGTAGCGGGTGGCCTTCTCCATGAGTCGCCCGAGAATGAATCCGGCACGGACGGAGCCCTCATTGTCGATGACGGAGGAAAACGCCTCCAGCCACTCCTGAGTCTCCTGCGGATCCAAATCGTCCTGCACGCCGTCTGCGGACATACGTTCCCCCTGCCTGCGGGCAGCCACCTCGGAGAAGTATAGAAGTGATTACACGAAGCGTCGGGGTGGCACAGGTTGATCCGCTGCGGCGGCTGGCCAGAGCCAGGCCGCGCCACGCACGCCACTGGCATCCCCGTGCAGCGCCCGCCGCACCCGCGCCGCCACCCGGTCGGAAAACACATGGGGGGCCAATCGGTCCTGCACCGCGGCCTCAATACCGGGCAGTTGGCTCAGCCCACCACCGAGCACAACGACCTGCGGATCCAGGATATTGATCACACCTGCGAGCGCGCCTGCCAACTGCCCGAAATAACGCTCCAGCACCTCGCCCGCCCCCCGCTCACCGCGCTGAACACGCGCGGTCAATTCCCGTGCCGTTGCCACCGGCACCCCACTTGCCTGCGCAGTGGCCACCAGCCCGGCGCCGCTCAGCCAGGCCTCGACGCAGTCCTGACGTCCGCAATAACAGGGCCGCGATGGTAACCCCGCCGGCCGCAAAGCGGCAGGGAGCGGATTATGCCCCCACTCACCGGCATTGCCGTCCGCACCGGCCACCAGACACCCGGCCACGGTGAGGCCACCGCCCACACCGGTTCCCAGAATCACGGCGAGCACCGGGCTTGCCCCGGCCGCCGCGCCATCCACAGATTCTGATATCGCCAGGCAATCGGCATCATTGGCGACCCGCACCGGCCGACCCAGGCGTTTCTCCAGATCCGCGGGCAATGGCTGACCATTCAGACAGACAGAGTTGCAGTTTTTCATCCGGCCTGCGGACAGACGGGAGACCGACCCGGGCGTGCCAATCCCCACCGAGCACGTGGCATCCACGCTCACTTCAAGTGCGTCCACCAGTGTAACCAACGCCGTCAGCGTGGCCTCGTAATCGCGTTGCGGTGTCGGGATCCGCTGGCTGGCTGCGATCTGCCCCGCAGAATCCAACACAACCCCCGCGATCTTGGTGCCGCCGAGATCAATACCGATTCTCATCGCGGCAGGCCTTCCCGGGCTGCGGCCAACACCTCGCAAATTGCCTGCACGCCGAGCAACAGGCGGGGACCCGGCCGACTCACCCAGTCCGCCGGCACGCTGTACACGTGACGATTCGTTACGGCAGGGATGGCCGGATGTGCCCCCCAGAAGCGTTGCAGGGCAGCATCTCCACCGCCCGCCGCGCCCTGCACAATGACCGCGGGCTGCGCCGCAAGCACGGACTCGAGACCGACATGCGGCACGGAAGCTGATGCATCGCCGAACACGTTCTCACCACCGCACAGGGCCAGTGCCTGGCCGATCAGGTGACTGTTGTTGACTGTCATCAGCGGGCGTTCCCAGACCTGATAGAAGACACGGACACGCTCCGCCTGCGCGTATTGCTGCCGCAGTGCCCGCAGGTGCCGCCGATAGGACAGGGAGACCGGCGCAATATAATCGGCATGCCCGGTGAGGGTGCCAATCTGCGCCATGGTATCTGCGACCGAGTCGAGCGTGCGTGACTCTGACCGGTGCACGGTCAGCCCGAGCTCCTCCAGACGTCGCAGCAGGACCGGCGAGTTGCCAGACTGCCAGGCCAGTATCAGGTCCGGACGCAGGGCCAGCAGACTTTCGAGATTGACCTGCAGACCATCACCAATGCGCGGTACCGATTTCGCTGCATCCGGAAAGTCGGCATGCCGGACCGTGCCCACCAGTTTCCTGCCGGCACCCGCCGCATACACGATTTCCGTCAGGTGTGGCGCCAGCGTCACCAGACGGGTGGCAGGCACATGCAACCTGACGACGCCTCCGCTGTCATCGATCACTTCGATTGCGGCGAACCCATTGGCCGCGCCGCACATCCACAACAAACCCATCAGGAAACACGAGGATAACCGCATTCCGGATAACAGGCTCGGCGCTTCAGCCCCAGCCAAAGATCACCGCCACGGCAATCACCACCAGCATCAGCACCAGACACCGGTTGAACAATTCCTGCAGTGCCTGGAATTCTGCGACGGCCTCCCCGGATATGCTGGCCAGCGCCGGGGTGTGCTGTTTCGCGAGCGGCGGCGCGCCTTCCAGCGCTGCCAGTGCCGCCCGTTCCACGGTCCCTGCAGCAGGCAGCCGCCAGTTGCCCGCTTCATCCAGGAGCACGCGCGCGGCACCACCATAGGAACCGACCAGCGCGCAAGTTCCTGCGAATACCCGGGCCGGCAAAACCCCAATCAGTTCACGAAAGCGCGCCGCCATGGCGCGCTCCTCGGAACCCGCCTGTGGCTCCCGAATCGCAAGCTGCAGGAACAGACAGATGATCGCGCCGGCCGGGCCGAGCAGCAGGTACCAGAACACCGGCACAAACAATCCGTAAAACATCCTGCCGACATACGCAGCGCGCACTGCTTCGTGTAGTTGCAGCGCGGTATCAGGTGCTGCCTCCTCCCCCTCAATCCAGTCCGCGAGCGTATACCAGGCAGCCTGATGATCTCCTCGCAGCCAGTCTGCCAGATATCCCGAGAGACGCTGATCAACCGGACCACGGCCCAGTGAATAGAAGAGCACAGCAGCACCGAATAGAATGCTGAACAGTCCCAGAAACTGGGTGGCCACCAGCCGGTCGATACCATAGACAACCAGCGCGGGCAGGCTGACCACCAGCGCGAGATGCCAGGCCGGCGCCATCCCACGCCCACGCATCCAGCGCGACCAGGCGGCAAACCATGCATCCTTGTGCAGATGCACATGCAGTTCACTGAAACGATCAACGGCAAGCGCCAGTACGATGACGATAAGTTTCAACCCTGCACTCCTTCATGTTCGGCCCGTACATCGCGCCGGAAGCGGCACCAGTCAAACTGGCTGCCCGGGTCCGTTTTACGGCCCGGTGCAATATCAGAATGACCCACGATCCTCTCCATCGTGATGTCCGGGTACCTGTGCTGAATCATAGCGGTGACATGCGCGAGCTGACGGTACTGCGCATCCTCAAACACATCACAGTCGGTTCCTTCCAACTCAATCCCAATGGAAAAATCATTACCACGCTGTCGGCCCTCAAAACAGGATTGCCCGGCGTGCCAGGCCCGCCGGTGCAATGGCACGAACTGCACCAGTGCACCTTGGCGCCGGATAAACAGATGCGCTGACACACGCAACGGAGCGATCTCCGCGAAGCTGGGATGATCTTCCGCACACAGACAATTGGTAAACAGCGCCTCGACTTCGCCCCCCCCCATAGCAACCCTCGGGCAGGCTGATGCAGTGGATCACCAACAGGCTGATGGCATCGTCCGGACGCTCATCCTGATTGGGGGAAAGCACCCGACGTGCGCCCGGTAGCCAGCCACCCGGCTGGATGACGGCATCTTCAGCAGCGCCCCCCGTCATGACGCGCACAGGGTCGCTGCAAAATGGGCAGCAGACTGTAGATCAATGCGCAGTGGGGCAGCCTCTCCAGCCTCAATTCGTTGCGCCAGCCGGGACAGGGGCAGACTCTCGAACACCACGTGCAATTCGTTGCCCAGCCCGACAACATCCCGCTCCGCATCCAGGAATTCGACCCGAAAGGCATGCAGCCCGTTCAGCCCGGCATCATCGAAGCGTATCCAGCGTCCAACCGCACAGGCCGGGCGAATGCTTTCAGGCAACACTTGCCCATCGGTCTTCGGAACGGGAAAATTTTCCGACATCCAGTCTGCATCCACGACCTCCCAGTTGAGCCGTGAAGCATCCGACTTGCCGAAGACGAGCGCCTGATGTGCATCGCGTAATCCGTGCAGCAGGTCATTCACCTGCGGCGTCTTCATGCCGGTTTGTTCCAGACCGTTGCGCAGACTGCGCATCAGACCGGGCAACGCATCCATGAGGGACTGACGCTCTTCCTTGCTGGTCTCAGCCGAAACGCTTTTCAACAATTCATCGAGCAGGCGAATCGCCTCGCGCCGCCCCATGCATGTCGTGTCATCAGGGTGCAGGAACCCCAGCGTCAACACCTCTGACCAGCCCGTACCCATCATCCGCAGCGCTTCCCGCGGCAACCGCCGCCCCGGCAGCCGCTGCTCGTATACGGCACGGACCTGTGCCGCAGCCTGTCGCAATGCCGCGGCCTGCGCTGCCTCCCGAACCGCTGACGCCTGCCAGTCCGCCCGCAATTGGGCACGACGTGCACGCTCCAGGTGCCATTCCAGCCACACACCGGGCAGCCTTTCCGGGTGACGACTCAGCGTGTCCACGGTGCGATGCACCATCGGTAACGACGAGGCAGCGACTTGCTCCACCCCCGCCAGCAACTCTGTCAGGTCGGTGAGCAATTCCTTTGCACAGCCCGACGATGAAAACCAGTCCGGACGCAGCAGCCAGGCTGCAACCAAGCCCGCCCGCAGTTGCAACAGGACG
>JBFKXW010000086.1:0-8769 GCA_041637915.1 Pseudomonadales bacterium
CACCGCGAGCTGATCCAGCTGGTGAATCTTGCGCAGGGCGTCGGTGGCCAGTTGGGGCAGTGCGGGAATCTGCTCGACCCAGTCCGGTGCATGTGACTGCAGTGCACGGACAAAACTTTGCGGCCCGAAGCGGTCCTGCATCCACCTCTCCAGAAACGGCTGCGCGGTGCTCCACAGGTCCAGCTGCGGGTAAAGCTGACGCCCAAGCCCTTCGATATTCAGCAGGGTTTTCTGCAGCAGGACAAGCTGTGGCTGCACCTCCATCTGGAAGCGCTGAGCCGTGCGAAACAGGTTGATGAGAAAAACCCCGAAAGAAATGTCCTGCAGCGGTCTTTCAAAGATGGGCTCGCAGACGCTGCGGATCGCGGCTTCGAAGTCGGTGAGGCGGGTTTCGGCAGGCACCCAGCCGGAGTCCAGATGCAATTCCGCAACCTGCCGGTAATCGCGCTTGAAGAAGGCCAGCAGATTGCGGGCCAGATAATACTGATCCTCGTTGGTCAAGGACCCCACGATGCCACAGTCCACCGCGATGTACTGCGGTCTTTCCGGGTCGTCGACGTTCACAAAGATGTTGCCGGGATGCATGTCCGCATGAAAGAAGCTGTCGCGAAAGACCTGCGTGAAAAAGATTTCCACACCACGCTCCGCCAGCACTTTCATATTGGTGCCACGGGCGCGCAATTCCTCGGTATTCCCGATGGGAATGCCATGAATGCGTTCCATGACCAGCACATTACGGCGGGTGTACTCCCAGTGCACCTGGGGAACGTACAGCAAGGGGGAGTGCTCGAAGTTTCGGCGCAGGTGCGAGGTACTGGCGCCTTCCGCAACCAGATCGAGTTCGCCCATGATGGTGTGGTCATAATCCGCCACCACTTCGCGCGGGTGCAGACGCCAGCCCTCGGACCACCAGCGTTCAAGCAGTTGGGCCAGCAGATACATCAGGGACAGATCCTTGCGGATCACCGGCAGGATGCCCGGCCGGATGATCTTCACGACGACCTCGGTATCGTCCTGTAGCCATGCAGCGTGGACCTGGGCAACCGAGGCGGATGCCATCGGCGTGGCCTCAAAGCGGCTGAACAGTGCGCAGGTTGGCTGTCCCAGTGCTTTCTCCACGATGGCCTGCGCCTGCTCCCCCGGGAAGGGGGCCACCTGGTCCTGTAGCAGTTGCAGTTCATCCGCGATATCGTCCGGCAGCAGGTCGCGACGGGTGGAGAGCACCTGCCCGAGCTTCACGAACACCGGTCCGAGTTCCTGCAGTGCCATCCGGATGCGGGCGCCCCGCGCACCAGCATGAGTCTGCAACCAGCCGGTGGGCAGCAGTCGCAGCAGGAAGGCCAGGGCGGAGCGTTTTCTGGTCTCCGGCAGCAGCTCAAGCATGCGGTAGCGCGTCATCACGCGCAGGATCTGCAACAGGCGGATCATTCGCGTCACGCGGTCCGCTCTCCGCGCTTGGTCAGCGCATCCTGGATACGCTGCAACCGGATCTGCAGACGTTCCACGCTGTCACGGGCCTCGGTGATGGTGGTGAACAACTGGCGGCCTTCCGCGGCGCTCGGGAGGCCGGCCTCGTTCTCGAGATACTCCTCCACATCCATGCGCAGATGCCGGCCCGTGCGCCGCAGCCAGCCGGTCGCCTGGCCAAGCAACTGCCCGAGCCCCTGCCCGACCACATCACCCAGCAGTGGGCTGAACAGCGCACCGGGATCGATCTCCAGGTTTCCCAGGCAGTCTGCCACCGCACCGGCGAACGCGGTATCTCCGTAGACGCGCATGCGCTGTCCGAACAGCAGGCTCCGGTTGCCGGGCTCCATCGCCAGTTGCATGAATACCACCGAAGCGGCCTGCAGACAGCAGTCGGCGTCCTGCGCGACACCGCCGGTGACGCGCACGCGCTGTGGTTCGATCTCCAGCAGAAACTGGAAGTGCAGGTCTTCCACTTCGATGCCGATACACCGGCCGGCATGTGCGGAGAGCGCCAGGCGGGTGGCCGGGTCTGAATCCAGAATGGCGTTGGCCGGCTGCTCGATCAGACGCAGCGGAATCGGGCCGGCGAAGGAAAATGGCGAAGACAAGGCCGACTCCTCAGGGGCGAATGCCGACATGTGCGGCAACGATGCCGCCGGTCATGTTGTGATACCGGACGCGTGCCAGCCCGGCCTGTTCCATCATGCCCTTGAGCGTTTCCTGATCGGGATGCATCCGGATCGACTCTGCGAGATACCGGTAGCTGTCCGGGTCCCCTGCGACGAGGCGGCCCATGGTCGGTAACAGGTTGAAGGAGTAGCCGTCATAAATCCGGCCCAGCAGTGGGTTCTGCGGCTTGGAAAATTCCAGTACCAGTAACCGGCCGCCCGGGATCAGAACCCGGGTCATGGCTTGTAGGGCTTTCTCCTTGTCGGTGCAATTCCGCAATCCGAAGGCGATGCAGACACAGTGGAAGCTGCGGTCAGGGAAGGGCAGGCGCTCCGCATCGGCAATGACGTATTCGATGTTCCCACACACGCCGCGGTCCAGCATGCGGTCCCGGCCGCGCTGCAACATGGCCGCATTGATGTCCGTCATCACCACCTTGCCGCTGTCGCCGACGACTCTCGCAAACTGGCGGGTCATGTCGCCGGTGCCGGCCGCCACGTCAAGGATCTGCTGGCCTGGCCGGGCGGCGCTGAGTTCCAGCGCAAATCGCTTCCAGGCACGGTGGATACCCACAGACATCAGGTCGTTCATGACGTCGTACTTGTCTGCGACGGAATCGAAGACCGCTGCGACACGATTTGCCTTTTCGTCGACGGAAACCTGCTGATAGCCGAAATGGGTGGTTTTGGGCACTGTCTTGTCCAGGTCGGGGTAGAGGCGGATTCTAACGCCGGCGGGGCTTGCTGTCTGCGTTCTCCTGCCGGGTGCCGGGCGCTCCGGATGCCTGACGGTCGCCCTCCGGACCTTCGCTTCCGGCCGCTTCCTGCCGGCTCGCCGCGCCAAAAAGCTCATTTAATTCAATAAGATAAGATATTTTTGGCGGCGCATTGTTAGTTGCTGATCGCGGGTGATACACTCGTTGGACAGGCGGTTTAGAAAGAAATAATGAACGACGAGGCCATGCAGCGACGCGCGGGCGGTCGCAAGAAGGGAGGGGGACGGCTCGCGGCAGAGCCCGCAGACAGCCGTGTCACCGCGCTGGCGGACATCAAGCTGGCCCAGGATCTCAAAAAATACACCCACCAGATCTGGTTGGCCGGACTGGGTGCGTTTTCCCGCGCCGAGGTGGAGGGCGGGAAAGGTTTCGAGAAACTGGTCAGGACCGGAGAAGAAATTGAAAACCGCACACGGGATGAAGTACGGAGGCAGATCGATTTGGCGAACTCAAAGGTAGGCGATGTCAGATCCGTCGCCGAGAACAAGGTCGAAGAAATGAAATCCAAGGCCACCGATACCTGGGACAAGGTGGAGCGCGTCTTTGATGATCGCGTTTCCCGCGCCCTCAAGCGGTTGGGCGTGCCCACCCGCCGGGATGTCGAGGCGCTGGAAGCGCGTGTCGAGGAACTGACGAAAAAGCTCCAGGACATCGAAGGCCGGTAACGATTCTTCGCATGACCCTGTGCGCTTTTCGCGGCGCGGGGGTCACCCTCATTTGCTACAGGATGTAGCGACTCAAATCCTCGTCACCTGCCAGTTCGCCAACCTGCTTGTCGACATACGCTGCGTCGATTTGCAACGCACCCTCTTCGGAAAGAGCCAGGTCCGCTGCGGAGAAAGAAGCCTCCTCAAGCAGCCGCTCCATCACCGTGTGTAATCGACGTGCGCCGATGTTCTCCGTTTTCTCGTTCACCTGCCACGCAATTTCGGCAACCCGGCCGATGCCGTCTGCGGTAAATTCGATCTTCAGACCCTCGGTGGCGAGCAGTGCCTGATACTGATCCGTCAGAGAGGCGTCGGGTTCCGTCAGGATGCATTCAAAGTCCTGCGGCGTCAGCGCACTGAGTTCGACCCGAATGGGCAAGCGTCCCTGAAGCTCCGGAATGAGATCGGAGGGCTTGGCAAGATGGAAGGCTCCCGATGCGATAAACAGGATGTGGTCGGTGCGGACCATGCCGTGCTTGGTGGATACCGTGCAGCCCTCAATCAAGGGCAGCAAATCACGCTGTACGCCTTCCCGTGAAACATCCGCGCCTGCATATTCGCCACGCTTGCAGACCTTGTCCAGCTCGTCCAGGAACACGATGCCATTCTGCTCCACGGCACGGATCGCCTGCGCCCGCAGATCCTCCTCGTTGATCATGCGCGCGGCTTCTTCCTCGGTGACCTGCTTCAGCGCTTCCCGCACGGTCATTTTCCGCCGCTTGGTCTTGCCGCTCAGCACATTGGAAAACATGCTCTGCAACTGATTGGTCATTTCCTCCATACCCGGCGGGGACATGATCTCGACACCCACCGGTTGGGAGCTGACATCAATTTCGATGTTGCGGTCGTCCAGATCGCCTTCGCGCAGCTTTTTGCGCAGAATCTGCCGGGTCGAGGAATCCTCGGCGCCGCCCTCACTCCCGCGGGGTGCCGGCAGCAGTGCATCCAGAATGCGTTCCTCGGCAGCATCTTCGGCCTTGGCGCGGACTTCAGCGACTTTTTCTTCCCGTACCATCTTGACTGCCAGATCGCAGAGGTCACGAACGATGGAATCAACTTCCCGGCCTACATAGCCGACCTCGGTGAACTTGGTCGCTTCCACCTTAATGAACGGTGCATTGGCGAGTCGCGCGAGCCGACGGGCGATTTCCGTCTTGCCGACACCGGTCGGCCCGATCATCAGGATGTTCTTCGGCGTGATTTCACTACGGAGCGACTCATCCACTTGTTGCCGGCGCCAACGGTTACGCAACGCGATTGCGACAGCTCGCTTGGCGTCCTGCTGCCCAATGATGTGCTTGTCGAGTTCGTGAACGATTTCACGGGGTGTCATGTCGGACACGATTACTCCTTCTCCTCGCTCAGTTCCTCGATCGTGAGGGAGCGGTTGGTATAAATGCAAATGTCCGAGGCAATACCCAGCGCCTGTTCCACAATAGTGCGGGCATCCAGTTCGGTGTTATCGATCAGCGCTTTTGCCGCGGCCTGCGCAAAGGACCCGCCGGAGCCGATGGCAATCAGTTGGTCCTCCGGTTCCAGCACATCGCCGTTGCCAGTGATCAGCAGGGAGGCTTCCCGGTCGGCCACGGCCAGCAGAGCCTCCAATCGACGCAATGCGCGATCTGTGCGCCAGTCCTTGGCCAATTCCACAGCAGAGCGGACCAGATTGCCCTGGTGTTTTTCCAGCTGCGCTTCAAATCGCTCAAACAGGGTGAAGGCATCGGCCGTTGCGCCGGCGAAGCCAGCCAGCACCTGGCCGCCATACAATCTGCGAACTTTACGAGCATTGGCTTTCACAACGGTATTGCCCATGGTGACCTGGCCATCACCGCCGATTACCACAGACCCATTGCGGCGCACCGAGACTATTGTTGTCCCGTGATACTGTTCCATTCCATTCACCTGCCGGATTCCGATCCGTTCATTGTTGGGGCGTGCCGGCGCATTTCAAGCTGGGCCGCGTAAACCATCGCGTGGATGTGCTCCGGTCACGGTGGCGCGCTGCGTCGCAGGACCATGACCTCGATGCCCGACTTGGCCAGACGGTTTCTTGCTGCGCTCACTTCCCGCCGGTTCTGGTACGGTCCGGTCTGCACGCGGTGCCAGACATCCCCGTGATCCATGGTGACTTTTTCAATCTGTACATCAAGGCCGAGCAAGGTCAGTTCCGCACGCAACCGGTCCGCATCCGCGAGGCGCCGGAATGAGCCTGCCTGCAGGATGTAGTGGACCGGGCTGACCGATTCACCGCTTTTGCTGCCACTGGCGTACTCTGGCACATCCGGTACCACCACCTCGCTTTCCGGCAATCGGGTCCAGAACTCGAACTCATGCGTGCGCGTCTGTGCGTGACTACCCGCTGCTTCCGCGCCGGCCTGCTCTACCACCGGCGGTTGTGGCAGGCGGACCAGGCCGCCCGCCTGCAGGGCAACGAGTGCGATGGCGCCAAAGACTGCACCACCGGTGAACCAGCCGAATGGCCGGGAGTTGCCGGACTCGGGAGGCGCGTGGCGCACGGCCTGTTTGCGTGACGGCATGGTGGCTACATCCGTTCCGGTGCACTGACGCCAAGAATTCCCAGGCCATTGCGCAGGACTGTCTGCACACCGAGGCTGAGACCGATGCGGGCGCTACGCAATGCGGCATCATCGACCAGCACGCGGTGCGTGTTGTAGTAGAGGTGGAATATGCCGGCGAGTTCGCGCAGGAACACCGCCAGCGCGTGCGGAGCACACTGCTCCGCCGCCTTCCGCACGGTGTCCGGCCAGGCTTCCAGTTTGCCGAGTAATTCCTGTTCTTCGGCTTCCGTCAGTTGGTCGAGGGCATCCAGCGCGGATTCCTGGCTCCATTTGCCATGTTCTGCGTTGTGCTTCTCCAGCATGCGACTGACCCGGGCATGCGCGTACTGAACGTAATAGACCGGGTTGTCCTTGCTCTGGCTGACCGCGAGGTCGAGGTCGAAATCCATATGCTGGTCGGACTTGCGCATGACGTAGTAGAAGCGGGCCGCATCATTACCGACTTCATCACGCAGTTCCCGTAGCGTGACGAAGGAACCGGAGCGTGTGGACATGGAGACTTTCTCACCACCCCGAAACAGGTTTGCGAACTGGACCAGTTGCACCTGCAGGCGATGTTCATCCAGTTGCAGGGCGGTGACCGCCGCCCGGACCCGCGGGACGTATCCATGGTGGTCGGCACCCCAGATATTGATGAGGCGGTCATAGCCGCGCTCGTACTTGTCGAGGTGGTAGGCGACATCCGAAGCGAAGTAGGTGGTCAGGCCATTTTCCCGACGCAGGACCCGATCCTTGGCATCGCCGAATTCCATGGCCCGGAACCAGAGCGCTCCGTCCTGCTCATAGGTCAGGCCGGCCTCATGCAGGCGCGTCAGTTCTTCACGAATCCGGCCTGACTCGCCGAGGCTGCGCTCGGAAAACCACAGGTCATACTGCACGCCGAACTCGGCAAGGTCGGCGCGAATATCTTCCAATACTGTGCGCAGGGCTGCGTTCAGAACGACAAGGAAATTTTCCTCCCCAAGTGTGCGGCGGGCCAGGGCGACCCAGGCATCCAGGCGCGCCTCCGGGTCGTCTTCCGCCTCGACCTGTTCCAGCCCGGTGAGCGCGTCCGCGAAAAATTCAGGATGGGCGCTGCGAAGATCCGCGGCGATATCCCGAACGTAATCGCCCTGATAGGCATTGGCAGGGAACGGTACGTCCATCGCTGCTGCTTCCAGGCCGCGCAGCCAGACGCTGGTTGCGAGGATGTCCATCTGGCGGCCCATGTCGTTGACATAGTATTCCCGGTGCACTTCGTGACCGGCAGCCTCCAGCAGGCGCGCGAGACTGTCGCCGTAGGCTGCACCCCGGCCGTGCCCTACATGGAGGGGTCCGGTGGGATTTGCGGATTCTTACTCCAGGTGGACACGTTCCCGTTGGGCCGGCTGGCAGCGGCCATACTCCGGGCCGTGATCCAGCACGGTGCGCAGCACTTCAGCCCACCGGTTGCCGCTGACATGAAAGTTGATGAAGCCGGGCCCGGCAATCTCATATTTCGCAACACTGGCGGGCAGTGACGCTGCGAGAATGATCTTTTCTGCCAGTGCGCGGGGATTGCAACGCGCAAGCTTCGATAGCTGCATGGCGATGTTGGTGGCGTAATCCCCGTGGCTGCTGTCGCGCGTACGGTCGATGCGAGGTTCCACATCTGCTTCGGGAGGCAGGTCACCCGCCTTGATCAGGGTGCGCAGTGCGATGCGCAGACTTTCTTGTAATTCAGGGATCATGCGCTTGCCGGGTGCCCCGGAATGGCAGGAGAAAATGGGCGCTCATTATGCGGAGCAGCCTCCCCGATGCCAAGGGCGTTCCGCCGATTCAGTAGAGGTCGAGCGGATCGACGTCGAGATAGAGGCGCAGGTCGCCGCGCTGCGGTATGACATCCAGTTGGGCCCGCACTGCCGGCAGCAGCGCCTGCAGACGCCCCCGTGACGTGCCCCAGAGAATGATCTGGTGACGGTGTCGGCCGGCACGACGGGGCATCGGCGCCGGTGCCGGCCCCCAGGCCTCCACGCCCGGTGTTTGCGCCAGTCTGGATCCGATATTCTCCAGCAGCGTCTGGAGCGCAGCCGCAGCCGCCTCGGACTGCCGGGACTCGGCGCTGATGTTGGCGAGTGCCGCGAATGGCGGCAGGGACGCGTTTCTGCGGTCCGCAAGGAGCAGATCCGCCAGCGCGTCATAGCCGTCCTGCACCAGGCATTGCAGGGCGACATGCTCCGGGCGGCGCGTCTGCAGGATCACCTCGCCCGCACGATCGGCGCGACCGGCCCGCCCGGCGACCTGAGTGATCAGTTGCGCTGTGCGCTCCAGGCCCCGGAAGTCGCTGCTCAGCAGGCCACCATCGACATCCAGTACGCCGACGAGCGTGAGGTTGGGAAAGTCATGACCCTTGGCCAGCATCTGCGTGCCGACGAGGATGGCCGCCTGTCCTGAGCGTACCTGCCGTTGCAGGGCAGCATGCTGTTGGGCGCTGCGCATGGCATCGCGGTCCACACGAAGCACCGGAAATTCGGGAAACATTTTTTCCAGGAAGTCGCTGATCCGCTGGGTGCCCGCGCCGAGCATGGTCAGCTCGCTGTAGTCGCAGGAC
>JBFKXW010000087.1:0-8703 GCA_041637915.1 Pseudomonadales bacterium
CATCGAACCGTTGGCCTCTTCCACCGGCAGACCTGCGCCAATGGCAGCGGCCATGGGCTCATCGATCAGGTACACACTGCGGGCACCCGCCCCCAGTGCCGATTCCTTGATCGCACGCCGCTCGACTTCCGTGGACTTGCAGGGCACGCATACCAACACGCGCGGGCTCGGGGTAATAAAGGAATGCTCGTGCACGCGGTTGATGAAGTGCTGCAGCATTTTTTCAGTGACCTGAAAGTCAGCGATCACGCCATCCTTCAGGGGCCGGATCGCCGTGATGTTGCCAGGCGTGCGGCCCAGCATGCGCTTGGCGTCGGCACCCACCGCCACCACGCTCTTCTGGTTCATGTGAGTCCGGATCGCCACAACGGACGGCTCGTTCAGGACGATGCCACGATCACGCACATAGATCAGCGTATTGGCTGTACCCAGGTCGATCGAAAGGTCGCTTGAGAACAGGCCCCTGAGTTTTTTCAGCATCCGGTGTACTGCCCCTGAACGGCGGCTTGAAAGGTGCGCAACTGTATCAACGGGGCGTGGTTTCGGCAAGGCGCAATGGGGCGATGATCCTGGCCAGAGGTATTCATGGCTGCCGGTGCATGTGATACCGTTTGCGCCTCCCGGCTCACCCCGTCTCGGACAGGCCTGATCATGTCGTTATCCAGTGAGGATGTCGCAAAAATCGCACATCTGGCACGCCTCGGCGTCAACGCCGAGGATCTGCAGTCCTATGCAGGCGAGTTGTCGAAGATTCTGGACCTGGTCGATCAGCTGCAGGCGGCCGACACGGCCGGCATCACGCCGATGGCCCACCCGCTGGATGCTGTGCAGCGGCTGCGCCCCGACGCGGTCACCGAGTCGGACCAGCGGGAAGCTGCGCAGGCCTGTGCACCGGTGACACAGGATGGCCTCTACCTCGTCCCCCGGGTCGTGGAGTAGGCCCATGCATGATCTGGGCGTTGCCGCGCTGGCGCGCGGGCTGCAGGACGGAACATTTTCCGCCGAGGAACTGGCCCGCCACTTTCTGGATCGTATCGGTCGACTGGATCCGGCACTGAACGCGGTCATCACGGTCGCGCCCGAAGAGCGAGTCTTGGAGTCTGCGCGCGCTGCCGACCAGGCACGGTCAGCAGGATCCGCACACGCGCTTGCCGGCATCCCCCTGCTGCACAAGGACATTTTCTGCACCCGCACGCTGCGGACAACCTGCGGATCGCGCATGCTCGAGCAGTTTGTGTCGCCCTATGACGCAGAAGTGGTCGAGCGCTGCCGGACCGCCGGCATGGTGATGCTCGGCAAGACCAACATGGACGAGTTCGCGATGGGCTCCTCCAACGAAACCAGTTATTACGGCCAGGTCGCCAACCCCTGGGACACCGACCGCGTGCCGGGCGGCTCCTCCGGCGGATCCGCCAGTGCCGTCGCAGCCCGTTTGGCGCCACTGGCAACGGGCACCGACACCGGCGGCTCCATTCGGCAGCCCGCCGCGCTATGCGGCATTACCGGCCTGAAACCGACCTACGGGCTGGTCAGCCGCTGGGGCATGATTGCGTTCGCCTCCAGTCTCGACCAGGCCGGCCCACTGGCGCCCAGCGCCGAGGATTGTGCCCTGCTGCTGGGCGCAATGGCGGGCTTCGACGAGAAGGACTCCACCAGCGTCCGGCGGGATGCCGAGGATTATCCGGCCGCGCTCACGCAGCCATTGTCCGGACTGCGGGTGGGCCTGCCGAAGGAGTATCTGGCGGACGGCCTGGATGACGCTGTACGCAACGCCGTCACGGAGGTGGTGCGCTTCTATGAAAGCCAGGGCGCCAGCGTGCAGGAGGTCTCCCTGCCGCACAGCCACCTCGCGGTCCCTGCCTATTACGTGATTGCGCCGGCCGAATGCTCCTCGAATCTTTCGCGCTTCGACGGCGTCCGTTTCGGGCATCGCTGCGAGAACCCTGACAACCTGGAAGACCTCTACAAACGCACTCGTGCCGAAGGATTCGGCCCGGAAGTGAAACGGCGCATCATGATCGGGGCGTATGCGCTATCCGCCGGATACTACGACGCCTATTACCTGCAGGCACAGAAGACGCGCCGGCTCATCCAGCAGGACTTCGTGCAGGCTTTTGAGCAGGTGGACCTGCTGGTCGCGCCGACCACACCGGAGACCGCCTTCCGTCACGGCGAAAAAAGCGACGACCCGGTGAAAATGTATCTCTCCGACATCAATACCATTGCCGCCAATCTGGCCGGTCTGCCGGCGCTCTCCATGCCGGGCGGTTTTGCACACGGTCTCCCGGTTGGCGTGCAGCTGATTGGCAATTATTTCGACGAAGGCCGACTTTTGGCTGCCGCACACGCCTGGCAACAGGAATCGGATTTCCATGCGCGCATCCCGGAGGCATTCCAATGAGTTGGGAGGCGGTGATCGGGCTGGAAGTACACGTACAACTCGCCACAAAATCAAAGATATTTTCCGGCGCGGCAAACCGCTTCGGTGCGTCCCCCAACACGCAGGCCTGTTTCATCGACCTCGGTTTGCCGGGTGTGCTGCCGGTCCTGAACGAGGAAGCTGTCCGCATGGCGGTCCTCTTTGGGCTGGGTATCGATGCGGAGATTGCCGAACGCTCCGTGTTCGCACGCAAGAACTACTTCTACCCTGATCTGCCCAAGGGGTATCAGATCAGCCAGTACGAACTGCCCATTGTCGGAAGGGGTAGCGTTGAAATCCAGGTGGAAGGCCAGGAACCACGCACGATCGGGGTCACCCGTGCCCATCTGGAAGAGGATGCCGGCAAGTCGCTGCACGAGGATTTTCAGGGCATGACCGGTATCGACCTCAACCGGGCCGGCACACCACTGCTGGAGATTGTCAGCGAACCCGACCTGCGCAGTGCCGCAGAGGCCGTTGCTTATCTGAAGGTGATTCACTCGCTGGTTCGTTACCTGGGTATTTCCGATGGCAACATGGCGGAAGGCTCCATGCGCTGTGACGCGAATGTCTCCATCCGGGCACGCGGCGAAGCGGCCTTCGGCACCCGCGCAGAGATCAAGAACGTCAATAGCTTTCGCTTTGTCGAGAAAGCCATCGAGTTTGAAATCGAACGGCAGATCGATGTGCTGGAAAGTGGCGGCAAGGTCGTGCAGGAAACCCGGCTCTACGATTCCGACCTCGACGAAACACGCTCGATGCGCGGCAAGGAAGAAGCCAATGACTATCGCTACTTTCCGGACCCGGACCTGCTGCCGGTTGTCGTGGACGAACAAACCATTCGCGCACTGCGCAACACACTGCCGGAATTGCCCAAAGAAAAGCGCCAACGGTTCGTGGACGCGCTCGGCCTTTCCGAGTACGACGCCACGGTGCTTTCAGCCAGCCGCGAAGTCGCCGATTTTTTCGAGCGGACCGCGGCCCAAATTGACGATGCCAAGCTTGCCGCCAACTGGGTGATGGGCGAGTTCTCCGCCCGGCTGAACCGGGAGGAGATCGATATCAGCGCATCACCGGTTTCAGCCGACGCCCTGGCCGGCCTGCTGAAACGCATTCAGGACAACACCATCTCCGGCAAGATCGCCAAGAGCGTGTTCGACAAGATGTGGCAGGGCGAGGGCAGCGCGGACGCCATCATTGAGAAAGAAGGGCTGCGCCAGGTCACGGACAGTGGCGCGATCGAGTCGATGATTGACGAAGTCATCGCGGCCAGCCCGGAACAGGTGGAGCAATACCGGGCCGGCAAGGAGAAAGTATTCGGCTTCTTCGTCGGGCAGGTGATGAAAGCATCGCGTGGCAAGGCGAACCCCGGCCAGGTCAACGAGTTGCTGCGGAAGAAGCTGGCCGGTTCGTAGCCACGCGGCCGCGGCTGCGCATCGCAGTCAGAGTTTGTCAGAAGAAAAGAGCCTTGCTTTCAGCGGTTCCGGTTCGCGACAGTTCGCCGGCACCCATGAATCCAGCAGGCACGGAGTGCCAAGGGCAGCAGCGCCAGGTGGTTTACGAGCAGACGGAGCAGCCCGGGTCGCGGGACAGTCTCAGCGTGCGCATTTCCATGCTGCGCTGGTCGATCACCAGCAGTCTCCCACAAAGCACACCGGGTTCACCGATCACCAGCTTCAGCACCTCCCCGGCCATCAGACTGCCGACCCAGCCACACAGGGGCGCGAACACGCCCGATTCTGCGCAGGACAGATTCTCCTCGCCATCCATTGGATACAGACAGGCGTAACAGGGTGATCGCTCGTCTCGCGGATCAAACACACTGACCTGCCCCTCCCAGCGGATCGCGGCGCCGGAGACGAGCGGCCTGCGCAGTGCCACACAGAGGCGATTGACCAGATGGCGCGTGGCGAAGTTATCCGTCGCATCGACGACGATGTCGTGTTCCAAGATCAGATGTTCCAGTAGTGCCTCGTCCGCACGATCCATGACCGGGCGACAGCGCATTGCGTGGTTCAGCCCCGCCACACGCTCTGCCAGCGCCACGACCTTGGGACGGCCCAGATCGGTCTCGGCGTACGCCACCTGACGTTGCAGGTTGGTTTCCTCGACCACGTCATCGTCCACCACCGTCAGTACACCGGCGCCAGCGGCTGCCAGGTACAGGGCCGTGGGGCAGCCCAGGCCACCGGCACCAATGAGCAGCACACGCGCAAGCGATACCGCCTCCTGTCCGGGAATATCGAACCCGTCGAGAAGAATATGCCGGTTGTAACGCAGCAGCGCTGCATCTTTCATGGCCGGGTGTTCCAGTAGCCGACGCTGATCCGGTCATGGCCGGCCAGGTCACGATGCGTGGCAATCAGGGAGTAACCGCAGGCCTGGAACATCTGCCGCACCGCCGCCCCCTGCGAGAAGCCATGCTCGACCGCGCACCAGCCGCCCTCCCGCAGCAGAGAGGCAGCCAGCGGAATCACCTCGCGCAGGGCGTCCAGGCCATCCGGCCCGGCGATGAGCGCCTGGCGTGGCTCAAAGCGCAATGACCCGCCCAGGCCTTCAAAATCCTCCTCGACGTAGGGCGGATTGGAGAGCACCAGGTCGAGCGTGCCGGCAGCCTGCAGGTTGCACCAGTCGAAATGCAGCAACTCGACATTCCCGGCCGCCAGCGCACGGATGTTGTCCGCGCACAGCGCTGCTGCCTCCGGATCACGCTCCACCGCGGTGACCGACCAGCTCGGGCGTTCACCGGCCAGGGCCAGCGAAATCGCACCGCTCCCTGCCCCCAGATCCGCAACCCGCGCATCGGCGGGCAAGTCCAACTCGAGCGCAAACTCCACCAGCAACTCGGTGTCGGGACGCGGCACCAGGGCACGCGCATCCACCGCCAACTCCAGATTCCAGAAACCCGCCACACCGAGCAGGTAGGCCATCGGCTCACCATCCAGTCGACGTCGGCAGAGCGCATGAAACTGCCCGGCTTCTGCAGTGCTTACCTCCGTTTCCGGATAGGCAACCAGGCGCTGTTCGGTACACTGGCATGCTTCCGCCAGCAGTTGCTGCACCTCACGGCGCGGAAGCGTGTAGGCCTGCCCGGCCGCCGCGAGCAGTGTCGTGAAGGTATGACTCATCCCTCACCCTGATCTGCGAGCAATTCCGCCTGATGCTCCTGCAGCAACGGATCAATGACGGCATCCAGCCCGCCGGCAATCACTTCATCCAACTTGTACAGGGTCAGATTGATTCGATGATCCGTGACCCGTCCCTGCGGAAAATTGTAGGTCCGGATCCGCTCAGAGCGATCTCCGGAACCCACCAGGCTCTTGCGCTGCGCCGCATGCTCACGCTCGCGTTGCTCACGGGCCAGATCATTCAGACGGGCTGCCAGCAGCGACATCGCGCGCGCCTTGTTCTTGTGCTGGGAGCGTTCATCCTGACACTCCACGACAATGCCGGTTGGCTGGTGCGTGAGGCGAACCGCCGAATCCGTCTTGTTCACGTGCTGCCCGCCCGCACCCGAGGCACGATAGGTATCGATGCGCAGGTCGCTTTTGTCGATCTCAATCTCCTCCTGCTCGCCCGCCTCCGGCAGCACCGCAACCGTACAGGCCGAGGTATGGATTCGCCCCTGCGACTCGGTTTCCGGTACCCGCTGCACCCGGTGGGCGCCGGACTCGAATTTCAGGCGGGCGTACACGTTTTCGCCGCTTACACGTGAAATCACTTCCTTGAAACCGCCATGCTCGCCCTCATTGGCGCTGATCGTCTCGACGCGCCAACCACGCTGCTCGGCGTAACGGGAATACATGCGGAACAGGTCACCGGCAAAAATCGCCGCCTCATCTCCGCCGGTGCCGGCACGGACCTCCAGAAAAACATTGCAGTGGTCGTTGGGGTCCCGCGGGATCAACAGCAGGCGCAATTCCTGTTCGAGTGCCTCTCGGCGTGCCGTGCTCTCGCTGTATTCCTCCTCCGCGAGCGCGCGCATCTCACCATCAGCATCCCCGCGCAATGCCGCGGCCTCCTCTACCGCGGCACAGACGCCACGCCAGCTCTGATAACAGGCGGCGACCGGCTCCAGTTCGGCATACTCGCGGGACAGTTCACGGAAGCGGTCCGTATCCGCGATGACCTCGCTCTCGGCCAGCAACGCGGAAACCTCTTCAAATCGCTCCTGTAGCGTATCCAGCCGGTTAACCAGAGATGCCTTCATCTCGACTCGTCCTTCATGTCGTGGTCCGGCAGGTTGAAAAGTTCCCGCACCCAGTGAATGAAGTCACGCCGACCTTCGGCCCCCGCCTTTTTGAGTTGCAGGCTGGGCTCGTGCAGCAGCTTGTTGGCAAAACGGCGCGAAAACTCCTCCAGCGCATCATTCGGCGGCATGCCCTGCTCAATCAGCCGTTGCGAGCGCTCCAGTTCCTCGCGCCGGATCAGCTCGATCTTGGTCCGGTACGCTTTCAAGGTGGTAACCGCGTCCATGCTGCGCAGTTCCTGGAAGAAGGCCTCAGTGCCAGACTCCACCAGCTGCTCGGCACAATGGGCTGCAGCCCGGCGCGTTGCGAGGTTCTCTTCCACAATGTCGCGGAGGTCGTCCACCGTGTACAGGTAGACATCCCGCAGCTCACTGACTTCCGGTTCGACATCCCGCGGAACAGCAAGGTCCACAATGAACATGGGCTTGTGCCGGCGTTTGGCCAGCGCACTTTCCACGGCGCCCTTGCCCAATAGCGGCAGCTGGCTCGCCGTGGAGGTGATGATCAGGTCAGATTCCGGCAGGAACTCCGGAATGTCAGAGAGCAGGATGGGCCGGGCCCCAAAGCGGTCCGCCAGATTCTGCGCATTCTCCACGTTGCGGTTGGCCACCACGATGCGTTGCACACCGGCTTCATCCAGGTGCTCGGCAACCAGGTTGATGACCGCGCCGGCCCCGACGAGCAGCGCGCGGGTCCTGTTCAGATTGCTGAAGATCCTGCGAGCCATGCTGACCGCGGCAAAGGCCACTGAAATCGGATTCTCGCCGATCGCTGTTTCAGTACGGATCCGCCGCGCCATGCGAATGCTGTGCTGGTACAGCCGCTCCAGCCCGACACCGACCGTCCCGACACCACGCGCAGCGCCAAACGCGCTCTTGAACTGGCCGAGAATCTGCGGCTCGCCCAGCACCATCGAGTCCAGGCCCGCAGCAACGCGCACCGTATGCTCGATCGCACGCTCGTCCTTCAGGGTATAGAGCGACGGTCGGATGTAGTCGACCGGCAACCCGGTGGTGCGCGCCAGCCAGGCGACCAGCGCATCCGGCGCGGGGTCAGCGCCCACGCCGTAGATCTCAGTCCGGTTACAGGTGGACAGGATGCACGCCTCCGTCAGCACGGTCTCATCCAGACAGGAGCGCAGCGCTTCCGCCAGCTTTTCCGGGCCGAACGCCACCCGCTCGCGCACCGAGAGTTCGGCAGTCTTGTGGTTCACGCCCAGGATCAGGAAATTCATGACAAAACGGGGGCCGCGGAATGCCCCGCCGGCAGCTTGCAGCTTTGATCGCCTATGATACCGCGTGGCAGGATATCCCGCGAAATGTGTCATCATATATAGAATGAAAAAGAGCTCTACCCAACTGATTGCCCTGCCTTTCCTCCTTTTAATTTTGGGGGGCTGCGCGCAACTCACCGAAAAACCCGCTGCAGCGGAGAATCCCGCTGCACCTTTGGCGACTGCGGATGTCGCCGCGACCGAACCGGAAACGCTGGCCGTGGCGGCACCAGGAGAGGAAACCGCCTATCAGGACTTCGAGCCGGACACGCTGTTTGGCCTGCTGGTGGCGGAAATGGCTGGATATCGCAACCAGTTTGATGTCGCGCTGGCCAATTACCTTGGCCAGGCGCGCCGCACCCGCGATGTAGGGATCGCCGAGCGCACCGCACGCATCGCCCAGTATGTCGGCGCCCGCAAGGCGGCGCTGGAGGCGGCACAGATCTGGCTTGAAGCCGACCCCAACGCACTCGATGCCCACAAACTCTCTGCCAAGCTGCTCATTGAAGAGCAGGAAATCAGCGCGGCGCTGGAGCATCTGGAGATCATCCTCGAACAGGAAGGTGAAGCAGGTTTCGACTTTCTCGCCCTGAATGCGCAGGACCTGGAAGACCAGGACCGCGGTGGGGTGCTGAATGCCTTTGACCAGTTGCTGGCATTGCATCCGGAAAATGCCCAGTTGCTGTTTGGCAAGGCGATTCTGCTGCGCCAGGCTGGCGAGACGGAAGCAGCACTGCAACTGGCCGAGCGCCTGATGCAGG